>JAYVQV010000459.1:0-4792 GCA_043776855.1 Limisphaerales bacterium
CGATAATTCGCGCGGTCTGGCCGGCCGTTCTTGAAACTCACCAGCGACGCGACGACGAATGTGCCGCTGATGTTTGAAATGTCGAAGCCTTCGATGCGCAGTGGCGGCGCGGGCAAATCCAGAATCTTCGCCAGTGCCACCAAATCTTTTTCCGGGTGAATCGCCAGCGGCAGCGTGTAAGGAACGCGCGCAAATTTTTCCGTCTTCTTCCAAGTGTCGTGCAGATCGCGGATGAGATCACGCAGTTGCGCGGCCTTTTCAAAATCCTGCGCGGCGGCAGCCTTCTTCATCTCCTCCTCAAGCTGGCCTTCCAGGTTGCGGCACTGGCCTTCGAGAAAATCACACGCGGCCTTCACCTGTTCCAAGTATTGCTCGCGCGTCACGTTGCCGACGCACGGGGCGGTGCAGTTTTTCAGATGCGCGTAGAGGCAATGTTTGTAATCGCTTTCGCCGGGCGTGAACACGCGGCAGCCGCGCAGGTTGAATTGCTTGCGCGCGAGTTCCACGGCGTTGCGGAGGCCGGTGGAATTCACGAACGGCCCGAAGTAACGCGCGCCATCATCTTTCTTCAACCGCGTGAAAACGAATCCGGGAATCGGGTCGTTCAAGTTGACCTTGAGCATCAGATGCCGCTTGTCGTCGCGCAGGCTGATGTTGAAGCGCGGCTTGAATTCCTTGATGAGCTTGCTTTCCAGCAGCAGCGATTCCGGTTCGTTGCGCACGGTGTGGATGTCGAAATCGGCAATCGCCTCGACGAGCACGTTGAATTTCAAATCCCAGCCGTTGCGCCGTGACGATTGAAAATACTGGCTCACGCGCCGCCGCAGATCGCGCGCTTTGCCGACGTAGATGACCGTGCCGAAGCGGTCTTTGTGCAGATACACGCCGGGCTTGTGCGGCACGGCGCTCAACTTTTTGCGGATGGCTTCGGAAACTGGCACGCGCAAACTCTCACGCAAAGGTGCAAGGGGCGCAAAGGAATTTTATTCAGCCACAGATGGACACAGATGAAACACAGATTCAAAAAAAGAATTTCGCCCGCAGATTATTTTTCCACTTTCCGCTTTCCGCTTTCCGCTTTTCCCGCCGCCATCTGGCGATGGACGAAGAAATAATAGAGCAGCCCCACCGCGACGAGGAAGCCCGCCAGAAAGATGGTCACCTTGTGCATCTCGCCGTGGCTGATGTGGCCGCCGATCTTCACGCCCAGCCAGCAAAGCACCGCACTCCATAGCGCCGAACCCGCCAGCGTGTAGAGCGAGTATTTCCAAAAATTCATCCGCACAATGCCCGCCGGAATACCGATGAGGTGACGCACCACCGGCAACAACCGCGCCGCAAAAATGCCAAACGCACCGTAGCTGGCCGCCCAACGTTCTGCGCCTTCCACTTTTTGCGGCGACAGTAGAAAAAATTTACCAAAGCGCAACACTAGCGGACGCCCCGCCAATCGCGCGGCCCAATACATCACCGCCGCGCCCACCCACGAACCGATGGCACCGGCCAGCACGAGAAAAATTTGCGCCGTCATGCCGGAAGCGTGCATGCCAAAGCAATCAATGCCGTCATGCCAAGCCTTGTAAGCAGCAGGTGGGATGATGACCTCACTGGGAATGGGAACGATGGTGCTTTCGGCAGCCATCAGCAAAGCGACCGCCCAGCAGCCCCATTGGTCGAGGATGCCGGCATACCAGTCGTTCAGGCGTTGGATGAGTTCGTGCATGGCGCGGGTTTATAGCGGAAAAATTTCCGCGCGCCAATCACTTTGGCGGATGCTCGTAGAAAAATTTTATCTCCGCCGCCGTCGCCGGCTGCGGCCAAACCCAGTCGCGTGCTTTATTGTTCTGCCAATAATAGATCATGCTTGTGACTGTGTATGGCAATGTTGGATCGCCACCATCATCCACGCCGTCCTCGCCGACGCAGTAGAGGAGAAATGTGCCATCCGCGTTCGGATGATAACGCAGCGACTTGCCGTCATACGGGTCAACCGGCAAGGATGCGAAAAATTCCGGCGCCAGTTCTTCCAACGTCTGTGGGAGTTTGCCGCGCTTCAATTCAAACCGCTTCAGCGCAATCGCCGTAATCACGACCCGGCGTGCGGCCTCGATGCGGATGGTTTTGTTAACCGTGCTGGCGATACCCCAATCACCCAGTTCGCTGAAATCAGGAATTTTAAGAGCACGACAAAATGCCCGGCTTGGGCTGGAGTTGGTCAAACCCAAACGTGAAAGTTGTGTCTGCATCATGTCGAAATTGGTCTTAAAACAGCCGGCCGAATTGGTTCGCATGGCGCGCAGAGTTTCCAATACGACTTGCTCGCCTTTCAGATTTTTTAATTCGTCAATATAACTCCACGAGGTTTTCCACATGGTTTCGCCGATTGCGTTGCGCGGGGTTTCGGTGATCGCCTCCCAGTCCGGCGGCCAGTCCCAAATGCTGCCGGAACTGCTGGTGCCAGACCCAAGGCCAATGGCTCCATAAATCGAGCCTGATGTTGTGGCGCGAAGTTTCTGAAATTCATTGATGCCCCAAGCCCGCTCGAAAACAAATGTGTTCGTGGCGTCGCCCAAAAAATCAAGTTGCTCCCATCCATGTTGCAATACGGCGAGCTGCGCTTCCGTCGCGTTCGTGCTTTGCAGCAATTCCCAAGTCGGCGTAACCGCAATGCTCGTCATGGCAATCCGCACCAAGTGTGAAATGAGCAAGCCTGCACGGGCATCTTTTTGCACCAATGCCAGCACGGTTAAAATGTTTGTCACGGCTTCGCCAGCATTGCCGTCATGCAAGTTGAGAATGGCGGCAGAGGTCAATTTTTGCGTCGCCTTTTTCAGCGGAGCAAGATGCGGAAGCAGCAAGGAGAAGCCTTTTGTGTAATCCAATTGAAAATCCAAATCTGGCTTCTGCAAAACTTGGTGTAAAAGTTCCAGAGCTGGCTGGTCAAAGGCGACGCGTGCTGAAAACTCTTCCCATGAATTCGTAAAATCGGAGTCGCGCGCGTCTGGTTGCATCCAGCCAACCAACGCCTTTCCGGGGGCGACCGCCTTCATGGCATAGGGCACGTTTTCATAGCCCGAACCAAACATCGCAAACGCACTTTGCACCGCCGCCACACTGTTGCTTTCCGGCGGCACGGGCGGCGGCAAAACCTCGGCGAATTCTAATTTCTCACCGTGCGCTCGGAGAAAATTTTTGTAGGCCTCGACTTCACTCTCCGGCTTGTGATGCCCCGTGAACCACGCGCTCATGGCGGCAAGCAAAAGAAAAATTCCCAGCGCGATCAAAATTTTCCAGCGGGTTTTCATTTCAGATTTTTAGACAGGATTCACAGGATTTACAGGATTGAATTCAAAAGTTTTTTAATCCTGTCCATCCTGTGAATCCTGTCCGAGTTTTCAGCCTTTCAAAAAGAAATTCCGCTGCTTCTCGCTGATGGGCATTCCCAGTTTTTCCATCACGGCGAGCATGTCTTCCCACACGCGGCGTTTGTCGGTCAACGAATTGGTGGGCAGGAGATACGAGGGATGAAACGTCGGCATCAGCGGCGTGTCGCGATACGTCTGCCAGTTCCCGCGCAGTTTGGTGATGCCGGTCAGGCCGAGCAATCCTTCCATCGCCGTCGCGCCGAGGGCAACGATGACCTTGGGCCGGATCAAATCAATCTGCTCGTGCAGATACGGAATGCACGTCTGCATTTCTTCCGCCGTGGGCTTGCGGTTGCCGCTGGAACCGGCGGGCATATCGGGACGGCATTTCAAAATGTTCGCGATGTAGACGTCGCTGCGTGAAAGTCCGGTGGCGGAAATAATTTTCGTGAGCAACTGCCCCGCCGCGCCGACAAACGGTTCGCCCTGCACATCTTCATCTGCACCCGGCGCCTCACCGATGAACATGAGTTGCGCGTCAAGGTTGCCCACGCCGAACACCACGTTCGTGCGCGTGGCGACGAGGTTCGGGCATTTCACGCACGCCAGCGCGCGTTCGCGCAGCGCGGTGAACGCGGCGAGTTTTTCCGGCGACGAACTTGCCAAGTGGGGTTTGGGGTTTGGGGTTTGGCGTCTGGGGTCTGGGGGAGGCGCAGGGGAAATCGTGGATGCGGCGGCAACACGCGGAGCGCCGAGCACCGGCTCGGCAGGTTGGAGTTCACGCTTTAGCGTGCTGCCGGAATAAACTGAAGTTGGAACTCCAGCGGAACGCGCCGAGCTGGTGCTCGGCGCTCTGGCGACGGGCCGGGCCGGCAGCGCGAGGGCGCGCAAATTTTCCGGTGTCACGGCGACGTGCCGCGCGCCGCGCGATTTCATTCCTTCCAGATGTTGAATCGTGGCGTCGAGCAGTTGCCGGTAGCTTTCGGACATGACGCCATCGTAACGGCTGGCAGGGGAATCACAAAAATTATTTGTTCACCGGGCGGAAGGAGCGCGGGCGGCCCGCCCGCATGAAACGAACGCCGCAACTCGCGGACGAGCCGTCCGCGCTCCGTGGCATCCACAGTTTGGGTGATTGTGTTCCTGTCACCTTTGCGGGAAGCTGGCCGTCCTAATCCACATGAATTTCCAACGTCCAATCCTTCTGGCCTGTCTTTGCCTGCAACCGTTCGCCGCTTTTGCCGGGCGCGTCACGGAAAACTTTGATGCCGACTGGCGCTTCCAAAAATCCGACGCACCCGGCGGCGAGCTGAACGACTTCAACGACTCCGCGTGGCGCCAGCTCAACGTGCCGCACGACTGGAGCATCGAAGGGCCGTTCGCCGAAACGAATCTCACCGGCGGCGCGGGCGCGTTTCTGCCGAGCG
>JAYVQV010000460.1:0-4791 GCA_043776855.1 Limisphaerales bacterium
TTTCCGCAGTGTCCGCAGCGGCTTCCCTCTCCCCTCGGAGGGGAGAGGGATTGAGGGTGAGGGGTGGTTCCGGAACCGCTGGCACAAAATGTTTCAACGCCCGGGTAATTTTCCACCCCTCACCCCGGCCCTCTCCCCTCCGAGGGGAGAGGGAGAAGCCACGGGCGTCCGCTGAACTTTTTAGCGGCGGATTTTTAATTTTGAAGTTCCAGTTTAGTCTGGTTGGCAACTCTGTTCCTCCAGTGGTTGCAGCGCGCCGCGTCCGTTCCGACGCGGCGCGCTTCCGTGTTCAAAAGCAGCCAGCTTGAAAAAAACCTGACAGCACTGTGCGCGGGATCGCCGCCAAAATCGTTTTTCTGGCCGTCGTTGAAAAATTCACCCGCGCCGTCGCCGTCCTTGCCTGACTCGCCAAACCACGCATTATGAATAGCGCTCATCGTTTTTATTAAAACAATGAGCCGCGAAAATTCAAGGTTGGCACAGCGCCAGCATCAGTGACGGCCATGAACAAATGGTCACAGCTCAAGTCCGCCGGACATTTTCCCACGCTGGTCACGGCGTTCCTCTATTTTGACTTCAGCTTCATGGTCTGGACGCTGCTCGGCGTGCTCGGCGCGCAGATCGCCGAATCCCTTCACCTTTCTCCGCAGCAGAAATTTTTCATGGTGTCCGTGCCGATTCTTTCCGGCGGCCTGTTGCGGCTCGCGCTCGGCCTGCTCGTGGATCGCATCGGGGCGAAGAACACCGGCATCCTCGCGCAACTCATCGTCATCACCGGGCTGGCAGCGGCGTGGACGTTTGGTTTGAAAAATTACGAGGCCGCCCTCGCGCTCGGCGTGGTGCTGGGCATGGCGGGCGCAAGCTTTGCCGTCGCATTGCCACAGGCGGGGCGCTGGTATCCGCCGCAGATGCAGGGTCTCGTCATGGGCCTGGCCGGCGCGGGCAACATCGGCGTGGTCATTGATGCGCTGCTCGCCCCGCGCCTCGCGGCGGCCTACGGCTGGCAGGCGGTTTTTGGTCTCGCACTGATCCCCGCCGTGTTCGTGCTGGCCGTTTATATTTTTGTTTCCAAGGAACCGGTCGTCACCGTCGTGCCGAAAAAAATCGGCGATTACTTCCGGCTGTTCCGCGACAAGGATGTTCACTGGTTCTGCTTTTTTTACACGGTCAGCTTCGGCGGCTTTGTCGGGCTGGCGTATTCGCTGGGAATTTATTTCAAGGATCGTTTCGGACTCACGCCGTCGCAGGCAGGCGACCTCGTCGCGCTTTGCACCGGCGTCGGGGCACTGTGCCGGCCGATTGGCGGCGGCATCGCGGACCGCGTCGGCGGCATCCGCGCGCTGTATTTTTATTACACGATTGCGAGCGTGGCACTGGTGCTGGGCGGGCTGGCGAATGTTCTCTGGCTCGATGTCGCGGCGTTTGTCATCGCGTGCGGCGCGTTCGGCATGGGCAACGGCTCGGTGTTCCAACTGCTGCCGCAACGCTTCGGCAAAGAAATTGGTTTGATGACCGGCATGGTCGGCTGCGGCGGCGGGGTCGGTGGATTTTTGCTGGCAAACATGATGGGCCAGTCGCGCCAGCACACGGGCAGCTACCTCACGGGACTTTTGATTTTCGCCAGCCTCTGCATTTTTGCGCTGATCGGTTTGAGCCTCGTCAAACGCCGCTGGCGCACGACGTGGGGCGCGCTCTCGCAGGCGCGAATTTGAAATTCATTCCTCACGCCAGGGGGTGCAGCTTGACCCGGTTGTGCTTCGCGCTGGATGCCACTCCCTCGCCTCCTCGGAGGAGGAGCAGCGACAGCGGCTATGGACCGGGGAGAGGAGGCCAACGGTTTGCGAAATTAAAAATCCCCTCTCCCCAACCCTCTCCCCGCTCGTGCCTCGCGGGGCGAGGGAGCCAGACCGCAACCGGGTCAAGCTGCACCTCACGCCAAAGTCGCAAAAAAACTTTGCAGTCTTTGCGTTCCCGCGTGAGACAGATTGGAATGTTTTAATTTTTCGCCATTGAGTATTTTCTTGTCAACCCATGAAGACCACCAGCACCACGCATAGCCTCGCCGCCGATTTGAAGGCGGGTTCGCAGGACGCCTGCGCCGTGGAGACGTGGCGCGAAGCGGCGGTGGCGGTCGTCGCCGATGGCGTGGGTGGCGCGGAGGGCGGACGCGAGGCGGCGGAGCGCGTCGTCAAATTCATCGTCAGCAATTTCAAGTCGCGCCCGAAATCGTGGAGCGCCGCGCGGGCGCTGGAGGAATTTACCCAGCTCATCAACCGCACGCTGCATCAGGAATCCATGGCGCAGAGCGGCCGCGCGGAACTGCTCACCACCATCGCCGCCGTCGTGCTGGAAGGCGACCAGGTTTGCGGCCTGAACGTCGGCGACTCGCGCGTCTATCTCTGGCACGCGGGGAAATTATCTTTACTCACGCAGGATCATGTCCAGACGGAGACTGGTTTCCGCCACGTTTTGCAACAGGCCGTGGGCCTCGCGCCGGAAATTTTGCCGCACAAATTTTCCGCGCAGGTTTTGCCGGGCGACAAAATTATTTTGTGCAGCGACGGGTTGTGGAACGTGCTGCCGGAGGAACAATTGCTGGCCGCGCTCGAAAAAAATTCCAGCGCCCGCACGCTGGTATCCGCCGCGCGCGAACTGGCCACCGAGGAAACCATTGACGACACGACCGCCGTGGTGATCGAAGTCATTGAAGCGAGCGCGAATCGCAATCAAAGTTTGGAAGTCCCCGGCCCGCTGCTCGCCGGGCAAATTTACGATGGCTGCACCCTCATCCGTCCGTTGAACCAGACCGAGCGCGCGTGGATCGGGACGCGCGCTGGCCGCGAACTCGTCGTAAAGTTTGCGCCCGAGCGGGCGCGTGACGACGAGACGGTCCACAACCAGTTCGCCAAGGAAATCTGGAGCGTCACGCGGTTCGAGGCGGATTTTTTCATCCACGCCTTCGTGCCGACGGACAGCCGCACGTTCTGCTACGGCATGGAATACCTGCCGTGGCCGACGTTGAAAGATGTTTTGCTGAAAGGCCGCCTGTCCGTGCCGGAGGCCGTCGCCCTGGCCAATTTCCTGCTGGACGCCGCGCAGTTTTTTGCCGGCCACGACCTCGTCCACGGCGACATCAAGCCGGAAAACATTTTGGTTTTACGCGCGGGCGAAAAAATCAGTTTCAAGCTGATTGATTTCGGCAGCGTGACGGAATTTTTTTCCATCACCTCGCGCGCCGGCACGCCGAGCTTTGTCGCGCCGGAACGGTTTCATTCGTCCCCCATTTCCGAGCGCACGGAAATTTTTTCCATCGGCGTCACGCTGTTTCTCGCGCTGTCGGGAAAATATCCCTACGGCGAGATTGAACCGTTTCAGACGCCGGTGTTTCGCGCGCCGCTGCGGCTGACGAAGCTGGACGCGCACATCCCGCCGTGGCTGGAATCCGTCGCGCTCCGCGCCGTGGCCGTCACGCCCGAGGAACGCTACGAGACGTATTCCGAGCTGAAGTTTGACCTGGATAACCCCGGCAAAGTCCGCGCGTGGTTCCGCAAAGACACGCCGCTGCTCGACCGCGACCCGCTGTTGTTTTACAAGACTGGTTTTTACCTTCTGCTGATCACCTGCCTCATCCTGCTCGTGGCGCTGCTGGGCCGGCATTGAGCCGGAACGAGGCCGTTGAATTGGGGAGCGCGCCCGCCTCGGGCGCAGCGGGTCGCGCCCTCGCGACCCGCCCGGACGGACGAAAACCAAACATCATTCGGTTAGTCTTCGTGCGTTCGGGTTCGGCGCGAGGGCGCGCCGAACTACAGCCGGGGCGGCTGTGCTCCCCATTTCCTGCTCCACGGGTTCAGTTAAAAAACGTGTGCGCAAAACCAAACAGCCTGCGAAATAACTGACAGCATTATCGGTTCATTTTAGGTTCCATTTCCGCCGACGGTGGCCACCGGTTCACACCACGCGGCCGCCGAGACTCACGAAAGTCGCGGGATTGCTTGAAAATCGCTGCAAATGAATTCAGCTCATCGCATCTATTAAAACTATGAGCCAAATCTTTGTTTCCCAAACGGTTTCTGGCACGACGGCAGCATTACGCTGCGCAGCCTGCGGGCTGTTTGAAAAGTGACATCACCCATTGATAAAACCGGACTGACGTTCATTCCTGAAAGTGCGCCGTTCGACGCCAGCCAGCGGCTCTGGCTCAACGGCTACATGGCCGGCCTGCTCGCGGGGAAAAATTTTTCTTCCGCAAACAACGGCGCAGAAAAAAATTCCGCGCCGACGGTTCCCCTCGTCATTTTATTTGGCAGCCAGACCGGCACGGCGGAAAAACTCGCGAAGCAACTCGCGAAGGAATCCAAACCGCGCGGCTGCAACGCCCGCGCACTCGAAGCCAACTCCCACACGAGCGTGGACTGGAGCAAGGAAACCAATCTGCTCGTCATCACCAGCACCTACGGCGACGGCGATATGCCGGACAACGCGCAGGCGTTCTGGGACTGGCTGCAAACCGACGACGGAAAAAAACTTTCGCATCTGAATTTTTCCGTCCTCGCGCTTGGCGACACGAACTACGAACAGTTCTGCGCCGCCGGTAAAAAAATTGACGCGCGCCTCGAAGCGCTCGGTGCAAAACGGATTCATCCGCTGGTGGACTGCGATCTGGATTACGAGGCGAAGGCAAAAACATGGAGCGACGACGTGCTGAACAAAGTAGCGCAGGCGTCTCGCCTGCCGGACGAGCGCGTCAGCGCGAGCATTGAAAAAAATCTGGCTTTGCCCGCCGGGGCAGGC
>JAYVQV010000461.1:0-4782 GCA_043776855.1 Limisphaerales bacterium
GAACTCGGATTTGAAATAACCGGCGGTCAAAATCATTTCGCCGCCACCATGATACGGCGGCAGCGTGTCGAGTATTTCCTGCCGTCCCCACAACACGCCAATGCCGGTCGGCCCGCAAATCTTGTGACCGGAGAACGCAAAAAAATCGCAGCCGATGGCCTGCACGTCCACCGGCAGATGCCCGGCGCTCTGCGCGCCATCCACGAGCGTGACGATGCCGAGCTTCTTGGCGCGCGCGCAAATTTCCATGACCGGATTCACGACGCCCATCGAGTTCGAGATGTGAACCATCGAAACGATTTTCACCGACGAGGTGAGCAGCGAATCGAGCTTGGATAAATCTAAAACGCCGTCGTCGCCAGTCACGGGAATGTAGGCGAGCTTCGCGCCGGTCTTCTGCGCGATGAGCTGCCAGGGAACGAGGTTGCTGTGGTGTTCCAACTCGGTGAGCAGAATCACATCGCCCGCCTTAAGATTTTTTGCGCCCCAAGTTGCCGCGACGAGATTGATGCTCTCGGTGGTGCCGCGCGTCCAAATGATTTCATCCGCGCTCTTGGCGTTGATAAATTTCGCGGCGCGGATGCGGGCGGCTTCAAACGCGTTCGTGGAGCGGTTGCTCAACTCGTGGATGCCGCGATGAACATTGGCGTTGTCGTGTTCGTAGTAGTGAACCAGCGCGTCAATCACGCTGCGCGGTTTCTGCGACGTGGCGGCGTTGTCGAAATAAACCAGCGGCTTGCCGTGGACGTTCTGATTGAGAATCGGAAAATCCGCGCGCAGCTTTGCCCAGTCAGTTGTTTTCATTCGTTGCTAAAAAAATTACGGTGCGAAGAAGCGGTCAAAGCCGCGCGTCCGCAGTCCGGTTTTCAATTCGTCATCTTCCGTCCAAAAGCATCCTTCCAGATGCAATGTCAGGGCCACATACGGCGTGTCGTTGGCATCAATTCCCCGGCACAGCCGATACGCTTCCACCCATGTCCCTACTGAAATGTCATCTTCATGCACAAAGGTCAGTTGATTCAGCAAGGTGTGAAGTCCGGCCAGCAAATCCGTTTCCGACCAGCCGCTGGCACGTTGCAGGCGTTCCTTGTGCTTGAACAGCTCGACAAAAAGAAAGCGCGGGGTGAAAAGTTTGGGATGCCCACCCAGCCCGATGCGCTCGCGCAAATCACCGCGTCCGGTAAGCAGGCATTTGAACGCGATGTTCGCGTCAACGATGACGCAATCCGCGTTCATCGTTCATGCGCGGGAATGAACCGGTCTTTGTTCGCCGCCCACCAGCCGGCTTTCATTTCATCAGCCAGCCGGTCGGCCTCGGCGTCGGTCAGTTGGCTGCGTTGGGCGATCTCTTCAAACCGCAGCCAGTCCAGCAGCGCGTTGAGCCGCTTCGGCGGCACGGCGTCCTTGGGAATCGTCACGCGCAAATCCGTTTCAGTTTTTTCGACCGTAATCATGCGGCAGATTAATTCACAATTTTTGCGGCGGCAAGTTACATCAAACCCAGTTGCAGTTTCGCCGCCTCGGTCATCATGCCTTGGTTCCACGGCGGGTCCCAGACGAGCTCGACGTTCGCTTCGTCAATCGGTTCGAGCGAGATGAGTTTGTTCTGCACGTCCTGCGCGAGCACGGGACCCATGCCGCAGCCGGGCGCGGTCAAAGTCATTTTCACGTCGGCTTTGAAATTATTTTCGCCGATGGGCGTGAGGTGGCAGTCGTAAATCAAACCGAGGTCAACGATGTTGACGGGAATTTCCGGGTCGTAACAGGTCTTGAGCGATTCCCAGACTTTTTTCTCCAATTGCTCCTGCGTCATCGGCCCGCTGGCGGTGCTGGTGACGGGCGCGACTTGCACTTCGAGGCCGAGCGCGTCGGCGTCCTTGGACTCGATGCGGAACATATTGCCGTTGACGATGACGGTGTAAGTGCCGCCGAGCGATTGCGTGATGTGCGCGGTCTCGCCCTTTTGGAGCGTGACTTTCGTGCCGATGGGGACGACGGACGCCTCGACGTCGCGGGTCAAAATTTTCTGTTCAGAACTCATAATGGAAACATCATCGCCGCAAACGCCGTTGAAATCAATTGCCGAACGAGGCTGAATTTAACAGTTGAAATTCAAGCCATTTCATTTGAGAATGAAGGCGTGAAAGTCGCCGTGAAAAATCAAAAAAGCGAGGCCGGATTGCTGGATCACGCTACGAATAGTTTGTTGCGCGCGGTCAAAGACAAAATCGTTAAGAAAGAAGGCCGCGTGGATTACGACAAATTGCGCAAGGAAGGTTACAGCGAACGATTCATCGCAAAAGTCGAAGCGGCTTGAGCTTTATTCATTTTTTCGCAGCCGCATGAATTCCATGACAGTGATGTCCAGCAGCGGCGCAGCCCGCTTCGCATATTTCAAAGCATCCGAGTAAGTCATTCCTCCCGTCAACGCACGGACGATTTCGCGCGTCGTCAAATCATTTGATTTGGCAAATTGAATTGCCGCCGCCAAATCCGTGTAGCGTAAAATTTCGTCGCTCATTTTCCTTCATCACTTTCAGCCGCTTGGCTTGCGCTGTAAGAATCAACCAATTCTTCAGCTTTTATTTGATTTGTTTTCGTCCGGGCTTTTAGCGGGAATCAGCCCGGCTCGTTCTCCGTGCTGACCGGCTTGGCGTCGCCTTTAAGCGCACCCATCAACGCGTGCCACGAGAGAATCGCGCACTTCACGCGGGCGGGATATTTATGGACGCCCGCGAACACCGCGAGCTTGGCCACGTCGCCGACCACTTTGCCCGTTGTCACCATTTCGCGGACGCGCTCAAACATCTGCTCGGCTTCGACCTTGGTTTTGCCTTTGACATTTTCGGTGAGGAGCGATGCGGAGGCCTTGGAAATGCAGCAGCCGGAGCCGATGAAGCTGGCGTCCTTGATAACATCACCGTCCAGCGTGAGAAATAATTTCAGGTTGTCGCCGCAGAGCGGGTTGTGACCTTGCGCCATGCGAGTCGCGTCCGGCATCTCGTGGAAATTGCGCGGCTTCTTGCAGTGGTCAAGGATGACCTGCTGATAAAGGTCGTTGATGTCGTCGAACATGGCCGTGGGCGGAATGACTAATGTCTAATGACGAAAGAATGTCCAAGCACGAATAAAGCCTGCGCGCGACATTCGACATTCGGCATTTGAAATTCTTTAGTCATTCGGTTTTAGAAATTAGTCATTTCCCCAATAGATGCGGGTTCGCTTCGAGGCGATCCCATACGAGCTTGTCAATCACCTCACGCGCCGGTTCACACTTGATGCGTTCGATGATTTCACCGGCGAAGGCGTGGATTAACATCCGCTTCGCCGTGTCCAAGCTCATGCCGCGCGAGCGGAGATAAAAAATGCTCTCGCTGTTCAACTGGCCGATGGTCGCGCCGTGCGTGCATTTCACGTCGTCAGCGTAAATCTCAAGCTGCGGTTTCGTGTCCGCCGTCGCGTCGTCGGAGAGCAAAAGGTTTTTGTTCGTCTGCTTGGCGTCCGTCTTCTGCGCGATTTCGCGGACGAGGATGCGACCATGGAAAACGCCCTTCGATTTGTCGTCGAGGATGCCGTTGAAATACTCGTGGCTCGCGCAATGCGGCTGCGCGTGTTCGACGATCATGTGATGGTCGGCGAGCTGTTCGTTGCGCGTGAGGTAAAGTCCGTTCAGCACGCATTCCAAGCCTTCGCCCGCGAGTTTGGTGCGGATGTTGTTGCGGGAAATTTTTGCGCCGAGCGCGATGGAGTGGACGCTGACGTTGCTCGCGCGACCAAATTCGCCCGCGATAGTGGCGATGTGATACGCGTCCGCCGCTTCGTCCTGCAACTTGATGTGCTCGACGTTTGCGTTGTCGCCCGCGAGAATTTCCGTCACGGCGTTGGTGAGATACGCGACATTGCTGGTGCTCAAGTAGCTTTCCACGACGGTCAGCTTGCTGTTCGCTTCAGCGATGATGAGGTTGCGCGGGAGAATGGCTTCACCAGAATTTTTCGCGGAAGAGATGTAGATCAATTCCACCGGCTCGGTCACTTCCTGGCCTTGCGGCACGAAGATGAACGCGCCGTCGGAGAAAAACGCTTGGTTCAACGCGGCGAAAGAATTATTCGCCGTGTGTGCGTATTTGCCAAGATGCTTTTCGATGAGCGCGGAGTCCTTGGCGAGCGCTGCCGCCAGATTTTCAATGCGCACGCCGCCGCTGACGGGCTTGACGCTGGAAAGTTTCGCGCAAAAAAATCCGTTCACGAACACGAGGCGATGGCCGGGCAGTTCGGCAAAGACGGATTCCGCGAGCGCCTGGCTCTCGGCGCCGTTGACGGCGACGGGCGCGGCGAGTTGGAAATTCAGTTTGGCAATCGGCGCGACGTTGGTGAAACGCCAGTCCTCATCGGCGAGCGTGGGGAAACCCTGATCAGCGAAGCTGGCGAGGCCGGACTTGCGGAGCGGCGCGAGCCATTTCGGCTGGCTGGCGGCGGTTTCAAACTGCGAGAATTTTTCAACGATGGGGCCGGTGGCTTCGCTGGATTTTTGGTTGGTCGGTGGCGTCATGTCTTTTTCCTATCGAACGCCTATTTTTCCATGCAATTGCGCCGGGGGCAAGTCTGGGTTGCGCGGAGTAGTGGTATAGGGGCGCAGCTTGACCCGGTTGCGGTCTGGCTCCCTCGCCCCGCGAGGCACGAGCGGGGAGAGGGGATTTTTATTTCGCAAACCATTGGCCTCCTCTCCCCTGTCCATAGCCGCTGTCGCTGCTCCTCCTCCGAGGAGGAGAGGGAGTGGAATCC
>JAYVQV010000462.1:0-4775 GCA_043776855.1 Limisphaerales bacterium
GAGACGCGCGTTTTTCTGCAAGATGTGCCGCGCATTCTGGACAAGCATCGCACCGCCGAAATGTTTGCCGGGGAATTTTTTGGCGAGATCGCTGCGTTGAGCCGCATGGCGCGCACCTCCACGATTTTTGCCGACAGCGATGATGCGGAGCTTCTGGAAATCCGCTGGCAGGGTCTGCGCGACCTGATGAAATACGACGACGCGCTCCGCACGCACATCAACAAAATTTATCGCGAACGCGCGCTCGCCTCATATCTCCGCGCCACGCCGCTGTTCAAAAACTTGACCAAGGAACAGTTGGATAAAGTCGCCGAGGCCGTGGAATTTTCCACGTTCGGCGATTACGACTGGTCCGGCGAATACAAACGCCTCGCGCAAGCCGGCAGCGTGCGCCCGGAGAAAGAGCCCGTCATTGTTGGCGAGGGTGATTATCCGAACGGCATTGTGCTGCTGCGCGCTGGCTTCGCGCGCGTCAGCCAGAAATTCGGCGGCGGCGAACGCACGTTGAATTACATCGGCGCGGGACAAATTTTTGGCCTCAATGAAATCGCCCACAACTGGCGCAACAAGGACGCGACGGTGAACATGAGCTTCTCGCTCCGCGCCATCGGCTACACGCATCTGCTCATCATCCCGACGCGCGTGATGGAAGAAATCGTTCTGCCCTCGCTGCCGAAGAACGAATTGCCGCCGCCCATTCCCCCCAGAACCGAGACGCCAGACGCCATCCCCGAAGTCGCCAGACGCGAATCCGTCGGCGCGGACGTTCTCGAATTTCTCACCGAGAACCGCTTCTTCAACGGCACGGCGACGATGGTGATTGACTTGGATCGCTGCACGCGCTGCGACGATTGCGTGCGCGCCTGCGCCTCGACGCACGACAACAATCCGCGTTTCCTGCGCCACGGCCCGAGCGCCGGACGGCTGATGATCGCCAACGCCTGTATGCATTGTGCCGACCCCGTTTGCATGATCGGCTGCCCGACCGGCGCGATTCATCGCGAGTCGTTTGCCGGGCAGGTCGTCATCAATCCCGCGACGTGCATCGGCTGCAAATCCTGTTTCACGAACTGTCCCTACGACGCCATCCGCATGGTCGAAGTGCGCGACGAACGCGGCGAACTGCTCGTGGACCAGGAAATGAAACCCATCGCGAAGGCCACCAAGTGCGACCTCTGCGTGGAAAACCACGGTGGCCCCGCCTGCGAACGCGCCTGCCCGCACGGCGCACTCACGCGGATGAATTTGAACAACCTCGATGCGCTGGCGAAGTGGCTTAAACTATGAATCCTCGCCTCTACCTCGAAACCACCATTCCCAGCTACCTCGTCTCGCGGGCGAGTCGTGACGCCATTTTGCATGGGCAGCAGGCGGCAACGCGTAAATGGTGGGAGCAACGGAGTGTTTATGATTTGTTTGTCTCCGAGTTTGTGGACATCGAGGCGGCGCGAGGCGATGCCGAAATGTCGGCCGCCCGCGCCAAGGCCATGCTGGGTCTGCCCCGTCTGGCGGCAACGGAGGAAGTCCGCGCGCTCGCCGCTGAAATTCTCGAGACACGCTTGATTCCCGCCAAGGCCGCCGTTGACGCTTCGCACATCGCTGTTGCCGCCGTTCACCAGATGGATATTCTGCTGACATGGAACTGCACGCACATCCACAACATTGCCATCAGCCGGCGGATTGAGCGCATCTGCGCCCAAGCGGGTCGGCCTTGCCCCGCGATTTGCACCCCGTTCGATTTGCTGAAAACTTGAGCCATGAATAAAATCCTGACCGAAATCCGCCAGACGCGCGACGACCTCGCCCGTGAAACTGGTTGCGACTTGCAGCGGTTGTTCGATTACGTCCGCGAGCGCGAACGTGAAGCCGCCAAGCGCGGGGTCAAATTTATCTCGCCTGCGCCGCGCGTTCAGGAAACCACTTACGCCCTCCACGACAAGCCGACCACGAAACATAAATGACCCGCTTCCGCCGCCAACTTTTTTCCGGCTTGTTCGTGCTGATTGTCGCGAGCGCGGGAGCGTTGTGGCTGAATGGAAAATTCTCCGCGCTGCCGAACTATGCGTTTCTCACTGGCTGGGCGTTGCTCGCGGGAATGTTCGTGCTGACGATCTACAACGTCCGCAAAAAACTGCCGTTCCTGCCGCTCGGCAAATCCGAGACGTGGCTGCAAATCCACATCTACCTCGGCTTCTTCTCGACGCTGCTGTTTCTCATCCATCTCAACTTCCGCCTGCCGCATGGCTGGTTTGAAGTCGTGCTGGCGTGGCTGTTCGTGGGGGTCAGCGGCAGCGGTTTCGTCGGATTGTTTTTCAGTCGTGTGAAACCGCGCCGGCTCACGGCGCGCGGCGGCGAAGTCATCTTTGAGAAAATTCCCGCGCTGCGCCACGCCGCCAAGACGGAGGCCGAGGAACTGGCGCTCGGCAAAGATGCGAAGTCGCCGGTCGTTGCGGAATTTTACGCGAAGCGGCTCGCGGAATTTTTCTCCGGGCCGAAAAACCAGTGGAAGCATCTGATTGAATCGCGCCGACCCCTCAATGCGTTGCTCGCCGAGCTGGACGACTTGCGCCGTTTCGCGACGGATGCCGACCGCGAGAAGATTGAAAAAATTTCCGCGCTCGTGCGGCAGAAGGACGGCTTGGATTATCAGCGCGCGTTGCAGCTTGCGCTCAAGCTGTGGCTGTTCGTCCACATCCCGCTGACGTATGGGCTGATGATTTTCACCGTGCTGCACATCGTCATCGTGTTCGCCTTCTCGGGAGGTGCGCGATGAAGAATTTTTGGAGTTGTGAATTGGCAAGCCGCACCGAAAACCAATGGCGGTGTCTTGGACTGCGGTGGCAAGGCGGTAGCCGCGACACCGCTTTCGAGCGGACGGAAAAGCATCGGATAAAAATTAAATCATCGTGCGTGCGAAAGCGGCGTGGCGCTTCGCTTCCCGCCGCAATCCAAGACGCTTTTGGGCTGACCATGCTGTGTTTCAATTGGCGGCGGACGGGAGGTGCGCGGTGAGCGACAAATTGCCAGCGCCGGATTTTGACGCGCACAATTATGCGCGCCCGAACTTGAACTGGACGTGCGGCCACGCGTGCGAGGGCAAGGCGTGTCCGCTTGGACCGGACGCAAAAGGTAATTGCCGCGCGACTTCCGAGTGCAAGCCGGTCTTGAAAACCAAGCCGGGCGAAACGAAAGGCCGCTGGGCTTGCACGCGTCAGGGCGGCGAGTGCGAGTCCGGCCCGTTGCCGGACGGAAGCTGCTGCCGTCCCATTCCGAAATGTTCACCCGCGCCGACGTTGCGCTGGTGGCGCGGGCGCATCACGCTCGCGGTCGTTGCCGCGTCGTGCGCGGTGCTGCTGGTCGTGCTGGGCAATCCGCCGTGGCGAAATAATTTTATCAATCCGGGAACGGTTTCCGAGCCGCACTCGGGCTTGGCGTTCGCGGCGCTGGCGGCGACGAATCATCTGAACCAAAACTGCGGCGCGTGCCATGTCGCGGGCAGCACGGGGCCGCGCGGGATGACGAGCGCCGCGCTGCACGCGGAGCCGGGGATTTTGGATTTGAAGAAGCTGGCGCAAGTCCACGCGGCCACGCCGACGGTGATTGATGAGTCGTGCGTGAAATGTCATGCGGGCAGAAATTTTCACCAGCCGAATGCGTCGCCGATTTCGTGCGCGTTCTGCCACGCGGAACATCAAGGCAAAGTTATCGCAGCGACGACGGATGCGAATTGTAGTTTCTGTCACGGCGACGCCGAAAAAATGCGCGTAGCAGCCGAGGTGACGAGGCTCAATTCAAGTCAGAGCCTCCTTACGTCGGCTGCTACAAGATCAGTGGTGAATCACTTCGCAGACGACCATCCGCAGTTCAAATTCATCACGGAAAAATTACGCGACCCGGACACGTTGAAATTCAACCACGCATTGCACCTGACCGGCGCGACGATTCCGAAATTGCCGGGCGGAGAAAAATTGGACTGCGCGTTCTGCCATCAGCCGGACGCAGCGGGGACATTCATGCGGCCAGTGGCGTTTGAGAAGAATTGCCGCGTGTGTCACTCGCTGCAATTCGACCCGGAGACGCCGCAGTTGCAATTGCCGCACGGCAGCGCGGAGTTTGTCTCGGCGTATCTGCGGAGTTTGCCGAAGCAGTATCTGAATCTGGCCGCGCAGTCGGGCAAGGATGAAGACGCCAATGCTTTTGTTCAGCGGAAACTGGCCGGCTTGCGGACGCAGTTCGGCAGCGGTGAAGATTTGGAGCGGCGGATTTTCTCCAGCACGGCGACGTTCGGGCCGGAGGCGCAGGTCGGGACGTTGAGCGGCGCGACGCGGTCATTGTTCCCCGGCTGCGCGTATTGCCATGACGTGAAATCAAATTCAGGTTCGCCGCAGATCACGAAGCCGATGCAGGTGGAACGCTGGCTGGCGCAGGCGAAATTCAATCACGCGAAACATCTCGGCGTGGCCTGCGCGACGTGCCACGACGCGGTTCACAGCAAGGACACGGCGGACATTTTACTTCCAGCGCGCGAGACTTGCGCGGTTTGCCACAGCCCGCGCGGCGGCGTGGCGGACACTTGCGCGGAGTGCCACACTTACCACAAGCCAGCAGTGTTGCGTTAAAGCCCGTTTTGTTTAACCGCAAAGAACGCAGAGATCGCAAAGGAAGGCTGCGAAGCAGAATTTCAAACCCGCCCCGGCTTGAGAAGACATCACTGAACCAATCGCCGAAAAAGTTTTCCGTTCTTTGCGCTCTCTGCGTTCTTTGCGGTTAAGTTT
>JAYVQV010000463.1:0-4771 GCA_043776855.1 Limisphaerales bacterium
AGAGCCGCACGATTTAGGCCGGGGCGGAGCGCAGCACAAGACGATTCAGGAACGGTTGAAGCTGGAAGCGCAGTCGCTTGGCTTTCAGGCCGAGGTGGAAAAGCAATTAGTGAAAGGCTCGAATCAAGCCGCTGATTTGCTCTTGCAGCAGGGCGGTTTGACCATCGCGGTTGAGATCACCGTCACGACCGGCGTTGACCACGAATTTGAAAACGTGAAGAAGTGTCTGGCCGCCGGCCTTTCGCGCATCGCGGTCATTTCCACTAACCCCAAGCAGTTGGAAGCCATCGCCGCCGCCGTGCAGGGCGGGCTGGGCTCGGAGGCGGCAGCAAAAGTGAGCTTTCATTCACCCGATGATTTCATCGCCGAACTGCGGAAGCTGGCGACGGACATCAGGGCAAAACCCGCCAAGGTCTTGCCGCCCGGCGAGGTCAAAAGCCACGGGCGCACCGTCAGGCGGCATCTGCCGAAGCTCTCCACCGAGGAGCAGCGGCAGCGGGAGGACGCAGCGCAGCGCATATTGAACAGCACCATGCGCGGGCCGTGAGCGTCACTTGCGCTCCAAATGAAAGACGGGACCGACGACTTTGAACGACGAATATTTTTCAATCATGCGTGAACGCAGCTTGAACAAACTTTCCTCCGGGTTTTCTTCGGCCCGGTGGATGGAGACGTGCGACACGCCCAATTCGCGCCCGGCCTCGGAACGGCTCTTGCCCGCCTTTTCCCGAAAAGTTTTAGCCAGCGCGCACAATTCTTTTTCCGTCAGCAATTTTTTCTGCGACATGGGGAGCTTTTTAGCACATTTACGCTCTTTGGCTACACATTTGTCTTGAACAGCCACTCCGATGTTTGATAGAAGTAGTATATGAGGGAAAATACTGTCGTGAACAAACCGGTGGGCATCTGGATTCGTGTTTCCACCGAAGACCAGGCCCGAGGCGAAAGCCCCGAACACCACGAGGAACGCGCGCGTTCATACGCCAAGAGCCGGGGCTGGAACGTCAAGGAGGTGTATAACCTTGCCGGACAGACCGGCAAGGCCGTCATGCAGCACCCGGAGGCCAAGCGCATGATGAAGGACATTGAGCGCGGCCACATCACCGGCTTGCAGTTTTCCAAGCTGGCCCGTCTGTCCCGCAACCGTCGTGAGTTGGAAGATTTTTCAGATTTCTTCAACAAGCACAAAGCCGACTTGATTTCCCTTTCCGAAGCGATTGACACCAGCACCGCCGGTGGCCGGATGTTCTTTCACCTCCTCGGCGTGTTTGCGCAATGGGAGCGAGAGGAGATCACCGAACGCGTGAACGCATCGGTATTGACCCGCGCCAAGCTCGGCAAATCCATCAACGGACACATGCCGTATGGCTACCAGTGGAAGGACAAAAAGCTCGTCCTCATTCCCGAGGAAGCCGCCATCCGCCGCAAAGCCTACGAACTCTTTTTGCAGCACCGGCGCAAGGGTGTCGTCGCCAAGCTCCTGAATGCCGCTGGCTACCGCACCCGCGCCGGGGTCATTTGGCGCGACATGTCGATTCTGCGCCTCTTGAACGAATCCAGCGCCAAGGGCGTGTATGTGTTCAACACCATGCGCCAGACCGGGACATGGCGCACGGAGGCGAAGCCGGAGAGCGAGTGGGGCAAGGCCGAGTGCCCGTCCATCGTCTCCGTTGACCTCTGGGATCAGGTGAACCAGATCATTGAGGAGCAGTTGAAGTCGTGGAAGAAGCCCGGCAAGCTGCCGGTGTATCTATTCAGCGGCCTGGCGCATTGCTCGTGCGGCTTCAAAATGTATGTCCGCGCCGGAAGCGCGAAATACGTCTGCCGGAAGTGCTGCAACAAGATTCCGGTAGCCGACTTGGAAAATATCGTCCGGGACGAGTTGCAACTTTTCTTCGGGCAGAAGGAGCGGGTGAACCGCCATCTGGAGGAAGCCCACCGCAACCTTGCCGAGAAGTCTGCCCTGCTTGAAACCCACCAGCGGGAGATTCAGAAGGTGCGGGAGGAAATGCGCCAGACGCACCAGTTGTATTTGCAGAAGCAGATTTCTGGTGACGGCTTCCGCGACCTCTACGCGCCCGCCGAGGAACGCAAAAACCAGTTGGAGGCCGAACTGCCGAAGCTTGAAGCCGAGGTGGATTTCTTGAAGGTGAACAAGCTCTCCGCCGATGACGTGGTTCATGAGTCCGTCACGCTGCACGAGCGGTGGCCGTCCATGCAGGCGGATGACAGGCGGAAGATCGTCGAGGCGCTCATTGAAAAGATCGTCATCGGCGATGACGGAATTGACATAACCTACTCCTACTTGCCATCTTCCGAAGAACTGTGCAAAAACCATCAGGAGTTAGGAAACAGGTGAGGGAGGTCGTAAAACTAAATGGTCAGTGACTACGGCCTCGCCGCTTTGGCGAAATATAAAATCCCTGAGCCACCAAGAAAACAGGCCGAGACATCGCCCCAGAAAGGAAACGGCTCGATGCCCAACCGCAAGCCGGAGATGAGCAGGATGATTCCTTCCACGATCATCAACCAACCGAACCACGGGATGGCCACGGCAAATTTGCGCGGCCAGAGCGCCAGCGCCAGATACCACACGCCGACCAGCGTGAACGCGCCGCAGATCATCCTCAGCCAGTAATCCAGCATCGGGTCGTAGGCGATGGGTTTGGCGCCCATGCCTTGCGCGATGGCGTTGACCTGCGGCCACGAGGCGAACACGCCAACGATGCACACGCCCCAGCCGAACGCGGAGAAAATCAGGAACAGTCTGAGGAGGCGCAAAGATTATTGTTTTATTAACTGGCAAAAATGTTTTGCACGTCAATCGGAAAGCATAGACTGCTTACATGGAAAATGACGATGCTTCACTGAAAACAATCCGTGAGTTGCATGACCGTGGCTCGCAATTATATTTGCATGGGAAATTCACCGAAGCTGAAGCGTGTTTTCGTCAGGCTTTGAGCATTTGGGATGAATTAGGTAACGACACGCATGAAGAATATTCTGCGAATCTAAATAACTTTTCTTTGGTTTTGAAGGAAATTGGCAAACTTGAAGAGGCTGAAAAATTATTGCGAAAGTCGCTTGAAATAAGCGAGCGGCGCTTCGGCCCAAGCGATCCCTCGTCAACTACCACCCTAAATAATCTGGCTGGAGTTTTACACGACATGAATCGTTTGGCAGAAGCCGAATTTTTCTATGGCAAGATTTTGTCAATTGATGAAGAAAAGCTTGGGTCAGAACATCCAAATGTTGCAAGAGACTTGTCAAACTTCGCCGGCTTTTTGCAGCAGACAAATCGCATACCAGAGGCGGAGACGTTTTACAGGCGTGCTTTAGCCATAGATAAAAAAGTATTTGGACCAGGCCACGCTGAATTGGGCAATGACTTGAATAATTTGGCTCAATTACTAGACCAAAGAGGTAAGCACGCAGAGGCTGAGCCGCTATTTCGAGAAGCGCTGATAAATTACGAAACACATTTTGGAAAAGAGCATCCTTCTGTGGCTAAATGCCTCAATAATTTGGGTCTGCTGCTTTGCCGCACTCACCGAATTTCCGAAGCAGAAGGTTTGTTCAGGCGTGCTTTGGAAATCGACCGAAAGTGCTTTGGAAAAAACCATGAAAGCTTGTCGAGAGACATGGGTAATTTGGCAGGCCTGCTTCGTTCAACCGGACGCGTCCCAGAAGCAATTGCCCTGTTAAGACGAGCTTTGGCAATAGACGAGAAAATTTATCAGCCTGGCCACATTGATCTTGTAACGAGTTGCGCGAACTTGGGCTACGCACTCCTCGCCAGCGGGCAACTTAACGAAGCAGAAAAGTATATTCGCCGCGCAGCTAATGCTTGCCTGAAGTTTGAAGCGACAACCGGCTATAATTTTCCAAGAAAGAATGAATTGCTTTACGACTACCAAAAAATATTAGTTCAACTGCGGCTTGGAAAATCGGAAGTGGAAGCAAAATTGAAATCGTTAAATGGAAATTAATTTTCCCTCGGTCTTTTCAACACGACTTCAATCTCCGCCTTGTTCTTGGCGCGCTTCATGTCAGCGATAAACTTCGCGGCGATGGCGCACACGGTTGACCCGGACGATTTTGATTTCATCGGCAATCTCATAAACCACCCGATAGTCGCCCACGCGGATGCGCCAGTCGCTTTGGGAGCCAGCCAGTTTGCGGCAGCCAGCGGGGCGAGGGTTGCGGGCGAGGGTTTGAATCGCGGCGATGACGCGGTCATGAATTTCTGCCGAGAGACGTTTGAGGTCTTTCTCCGTCGCCCGTTCAAGCAGGACGCGATACATGGTCACTTGCCTTTGCGGGCGGCGAGGTAATCTTCCAGCGGACGATAATGCTGCGGCTGTTTGCGCGCCTGCTTGAGCCACGCGACATCCGCTGCGTCTTCGGCGCGTTCCAGCAATTCCTCGTAGTCGGCAATCGGCAGGATGACGGAAACCAGCTTGCCCTTGCGCGTGACGATTTCAGGTTCAAGCAACATTTTCATGGGTTCAATCTAGCAAAGAAATTTTTTCGCGCAACGTGGCTTTGTTTATTTGGTTTCCCTCGGCCTTTTGACAACGACTTCAATCTCCGCCTTGTTCTTGGCAATCATGTTCGCGGGCAGGATGCCGCGCCAAAAAACGTTCGGGTAGACCACCGCGCCGCGCCCGAGGATGCTGCCGGGGTTCAGCACGGCGTTGCAGCCAGCTTCCGCGCCATCACCCAGCAACGCGCCGAATTTCCGCAACCCGGTGTCGCGCGGCACGCCGTC
>JAYVQV010000464.1:0-4731 GCA_043776855.1 Limisphaerales bacterium
CCCAAGCAAAAACCCGTGCTCCTCTTCACCAACCACCCCAAATGATTTTGGCCTGCTTTGCTATCTCCAAAAATGCCCTGCTTTGAAAACTACACGACAAATCCCAAAATTAGGAGTGCATATTTTTTTACGAGCGGCTCAAACTTCTCCCAAATTTGTCTATGCTGTTCACGCTTCCAGAAAAGTAAAGTCGTGATGATGACGCAAACAAGATCAAAGGCGCCAAATAGTTCAAATGAACACTTCAAACCATCAATAATATTTTTAATCCAAAACTCCCACATACAAAATATGTCTCGAATTAAATTTAAGCGGTAAAGCCCGAATAAATTGAGTCTAAAGATAATTGAGCAAAACCTTCGTCTTCTCCGATGATTCGTGAAGAATTGTTCGCCAGCCGCGCGCGGCTCCGGCGGCGATGTTTTCCGCGCGGTCATCAATGTAAATCAAATCCGCGCCGCGCCGACCGCACATCTTTTCCATCGCCTCGTAGATGAGGGCGTCGGGTTTCATCGCGCCGACTTCGTGGGAAAAAATGTAGCCGTCAAAGTTTTTGAAGAACGGAAAGTTCCGGCGGACGTGTTCGATGGCGAGATCGTTGGTGTTGGAAAAAATGTAGGTCTTAAAACCGCGTCGCCGCAGTTCGGCGTGCAGCGCAATCGTGCCGGGCATTTCCGCAAAGATGTCGGCGAAGTAGCCGCTGAACTCCGCTAGGTCGCCGCGAAAGCTGATGGCATCGCGGATGGCTTCGTAAAACGTCTGGCGCGTGAGCCGACCGGACTCGTAATCCACCAGCAGCGGCGAGCTGCCGAGGAACGTGTGCAACTCGGCCGGTGCCTTGGAACTGCGCGCGGCAATTTTCCGTTCGGCGATGGAGTAATCGAAGTCCACGAGAACTTTGCCGAGGTCGAAGATGAAGACGGGAGGCATGAAAAAATGACGAATGACTAATTTCTAATGACGAAAGAATGACGAAGCACGAATGACGAAATGGATTTGCGCGAGTCTGGTTTGAAAATTCGACATTGGGATTTCTTTAGTCATTCGGATTTAGGAATTCGTCATTTCGCGCCGGCCTTCCAGCGCGCGATTGAGCGTCAGTTCATCGGCAAATTCCAGTCCGCTACCGGCAGGCAGGCCAAAGCCGATGCGGGAAATTTTCAGTCCGCCACGCGCGAGCCGCTTTGCGAGATAGTTGCTCGTCGCATCGCCCTCCACATCCGTGCCGAGGGCGATGATGATTTCTTTGATGGGTTCGAGCGTGAGACGTTTTTCCAAGTCGGAAATTTTCAAGTCATCCGGCTCCACGCCATCGAGCGGAGAAATTTTTCCTCCCAGCACATGGAACTTGCCGCGAAACGTGCCGGACTTTTCCACGCTCAAAATATCCACGGCGCGCTCGACGACGCAGACAAGCGAGGCATCGCGGCGCGGGTCTTCGCAGGTGGCGCAGGGGGATTTCTCGGTGAGTGAACCGCAGGTATCGCAGAAGCGGATGCGCTCGCGCGCCGACACCATCGCGTCCGCCAGGTGCCGCACCTGCGCGGACTCCGCCTGCACGAGATGCAGCGCGATGCGTTCGGCGGAACGCGGGCCGACGCCGGGCAATTTCGCGAGCGCGGCGGTGAGATGGATGATCGGTTCGGGCAGCATGATTTTTTCGCTGCCGGACAATAAAAAAAATCGCGGACACTTTCCAGTAATCTCTTCCCCGGCTCCGTCGTCTGGTTTGCTCGAATGAATTGGAGAAATGTTTTTACCTTTGCGCTGCTTGCTTCTTTCGCCGCTCATGGCGCGGAGGACTGGAAACTGGTTTGGTCGGACGAGTTCAACACCAACGGCGTTCCCAATCCAGCAAACTGGAATTTCGAGCACGGCTTTGTCCGCAACAACGAGCTGCAATGGTATCAGCCGGAAAACGCGGCTTGCACGAACGGCCTGCTAGTCATCGAGGCGCGGCGCGAACACAAACCCAACCCCAGCTTCACCACGAACAGCGAGAACTGGCGCACCCGCCGCGAATGGATTGAATACACTTCCGCCAGCCTCACCTCGCGACGGCTGCGCGAGTTCACTTACGGCCGGTTCGAGATGCGAGCGCGGATTGATACGCGGATGGGAAGCTGGCCGGCGTTCTGGACGCTCGGCGCGCAACGCGGCATCCGCTGGCCGGCGTGCGGCGAAATTGACATCATGGAATTTTACACCGGCACGGTGCTCGCAAATTTCGGCTACAGCGTTGACCATAAAATCAAATGGCTCGCGAACAAGACGCCCATCACGGAACTCGGCGGCGAGGCGTGGTCGAAAGAATTTCACACTTGGACGATGGAGTGGGATGAAAAGAAAATTGACCTGCTGCTCGATGGCAAGCTGATGAATCATCTTGATGTCGCATCCGTCGACAACGCCGACCAGGGCAATCCGTTTCATCGCCCGGAATACCTCATCCTCAATCAAGCCATCGGCGGCGATTGCGGTGGCGATCCGTCGTCCACGACCTTTCCCCTGCGCTACGAGATTGACTGGGTGCGCGTCTGGCAGCACCGCCCGTAAATTTGTAACCTTTGCCATCCGTTGAAGGTCTAGTTCGGTAAGTTTCCCCAATGCGACCATGAAAGGCGTCTTGTGGCGACTCACAACCATCAAACAACCTCAACAAATAATCATCACTATGACCAAACTCACAAAATTCATTCTCGGTGCTGCTCTCCTGCTGGGCGCACTGCCGCTGGCTCAAGCCGAAGACAAAAAAGTGGACCCGACCGGAACTTATGTCTGGACCATGCCGGGACGTAACGGCGGCCCGGATCGCACCAACACGCTTTCACTCAAGTTGGACGGCGAAAAACTGACGGGCAAAATTTCAGCGCCCGGTCGCGGCGGGGCGGCGACGGACACGGAGATCGCCGACGCCAAGCTCACCGGTGCAGAAGTCTCCTTCACCGTGGTGCGCGCGTTCAACGGCAATTCCTTCACCAACAAATACACCGGCACGTTCGCGGATGGCGCCATCAAGGGCAAATCGGAATTCAACCGCAACGGCGACGTCCAGTCGCGCGACTGGGAAGCCAAGCCGCAAAAATAATTCACAGTCAATAATTCATCACTCAACAAGCGCGCGGCTTTTAGCTGCGCGCTTTTTATTTTTATCACGATTGATTATCCTGCGCGCCGATGTTGAACACGCTGCGCAAAGCCGAATACGCCGAGCTGATGATTTTATTTTTCATCCAGGCGATGGGCATGGGCGTATGGTTCGTGCCGCTTGGCCCCATCCTGGACGCGCACGGGTTGCATGAAATCAAGCCGCTCGCCTTCGCCGCGCTCGCCACGGCGGCATTTATTTCTCCGCTCGTCTTTGGCGCGATGGCGGACCGGCACGTTCCGCCGGCGAAAGTGTTGCGCTGGCTCGCCTTCACTTCCGCGCTGCTGATGGCGGCCATCAGCGCCGCGCTCCAGTTCGGTTTGAACCGCTGGCTGGTGCTGGGCCTCATCCAATTATTTTATCTGTTCTACTCGCCAATGTTCAGCATCTCCACCGCCATCGTGCTCGCGCGGCTGGCGGATGCCAAAAAAGAATTCGGCCCCATCCGCTCGCTCGCGACGTTCGGCTGGATGGCAGGCTCGCTGCTCGTCAGCGCACTCATGCTCGACCGTTCGGCCTACGCTGGCTACCTCGGCGCGGCGATCTGGCTGATGGTTTCCGGCTTCACTTTTTTTCTGCCGACGTTGCAAATGCCGGCCTCGGCGGAAAATCTTTCGTGGCGCGAACGGCTCGGACTCGATGCCCTTTCGCTTCTGAAGAAAAAAGAAACGCGCGCCGTGTTTTTCATCACCGCCCTGTTCAACATGCCGCTCTGCGCGTTTTATCCGTATGCGCCGACGCATCTGCACGACCTGGGTTTCGAGCGCACGAGCGCGTGGATGAGCCTCGCGCAGACCACGGAGATCATCGCGATGTTCGGCCTGGCGTGGCTGCTGCACCACTGGCGGTTGAAATGGATTTTTGCCGCCGGCCTCGCGCTGGGCGTGGCGCGGTATGCGTTGAGCGCACTGGATAATCAGGCCGCCCTCCTCATCGGCATCGCCTTGCACGGCGCGTCGTTCGTGCTGGTCTTCGTCACGGCGCAAATCTATCTCGACCAGAAAATTGATTCGGCCTGGCGCGTGCGGGCGCAGGCGTTGATGACCCTGATGAATGGCGGCTTCGGAAATCTTTTTGGCTATCTCGGCACGGGCTGGTGGTTCAGCGCCTGCACGCAATCCGAGCACACGCGCTGGCCGCTGTTCTGGGGCGGGCTGACGCTGGTCATCGTCGCGGTGCTGATTTATTTTTTGATCGCGTATCAGGACACGGAGAAGCGGCTGACGCGGACAAAATTGAATTAACCCAGATCATGGCGGCAATGGCTGCAGCCACACTAGCGCTGAAGCGATGGAGCGGAAGGCGGCGCGGTAGCACCACTCTACCCATTTTTCAAAGACGCTCTCAACCGAATCCATGCAGAAGCAACCTCACGCGAAGGACGCGAAGGACGCAAAGGCGAAGTCCGAAGCTGGGTTCTGGCTGCCAGCGGTTGACCCACCATTCAGTGAGCGGTGTGGTTCGGGGAAAAAGTGAAATTCTTTGCGGGTCGCGCAAATCTTTTTCTGTAAATTCAGTGAGCATCTAAATTGAGGGTTGGGTTTTGGTTTCCAGGTTGAGGTAAATTTTTCCGGCTTCCCATT
>JAYVQV010000465.1:0-4730 GCA_043776855.1 Limisphaerales bacterium
GCCGTCCGCCGTCCGTCGTCGCAAGGAAAAGGTTGCCCGTTTCTCCGCCATGCTTTCAGCCCGTCACGCTGACGATTAGGCTTGGATTTGCATTTTCACCACCGGGCGCATTCGTTAGAGTGCGCCCGGTTTTTATTTTAACCATGCACCCAGACCCCAGAGCCTAGAGCCAAGACCCGATCATGTATTCGTTTTCAACCTGCTGGAACTCCGGCCGCCACACCGATGGCCGCGCCATGCTCCGCGAAATCCGCGACCTCGGCTTTCAATACGCCGAGTTGAGCCACGGCATCCGCATCAGCCTCATGCCCGGCATCCTCGAAGCCGTGAAGGCGGGCGAGCTGAAGATTTCCACGCTGCACAATTTCTGCCCGCTGCCCGTGGGCGTTGATCGCCCGGCGCCGAACCTCTACGAGTTTTCCTCCGACCGCGAACGCGACCGCCAGCTTGCGCTCAAGCACACGCTGAATACCTTCGACTTCGCCGTGAAGGTCGGCGCACCGCTCATCGTGCTGCATTTTGGCAGCATGGATTTGAAGGACTACACCGGCAAACTCAAGGAACTCCTCGAACGCGGCGAACGCGGTTCACCAAAATTTCTCAAAGTCGTCGCCGAGGCCGTCGCCGCGCGCGAGGCGAAGAAGAAAAAATTCTACGACCGTTCCCGCGATATGCTGCGCGAACTTGTCGGCGAGGCAAAACTGCGCGGCCTCAAGCTCGGCATCGAAATCCGCGAGGCCGTGGAAGAACTGCCGGTGGAATCCGATTTCGCCACGCTGCTGAAGGAATTTCCCGCGCCGGTTTTTTATTGGCACGACGTGGGCCACGCGCAGATCAAGCAAGACCTCGGCTTCATCAACCATGTTCAACACCTCGCCGCCCACGCCGACCGGCTCGCGGGTTTTCATCTGCACGACGTGAAGTTTCCTGCGCGCGACCATTTCCCGCCGGGTGGTGGCGACATAGATTTTGCGTCGCTCAAACCCTTCGTGAAGCCGGAGCATATCAAGGTGTTTGAATTAAGCCCCAAGGTTCCGCTCGAATCCGTCACGCGCAGCATCGCGCATCTGAAACGGATTTGGGGCGAGGAATAATTCCATCTCACGCAAAGCCGCAAAGTGAATTTGCTTTGCGCCTTTGCGCCTTTGCGTGAGAATCATTTCGTGAATTTTTCTTCGCGCGAACCAGCAAAAGAAATTGTTGCCAAGTTGCAGCAAAATGGTTTTGCCGCGTTCTGGGTGGGCGGCTGCGTGCGCGATTTTTTGCTGGGACGCGCGCCGACGGATTTTGACATCGCCACGGATGCCAAGCCGGAGCAGGTGGAGAAACTTTTTCCCAAGACGATTCCCGTCGGGCGAAAATTCGGCGTCATCATCGTCCTCGAAAACGGGATTCAATTTCAAGTCGCCACGTTTCGTGCGGAGGCGGATTACCAGGATGGCCGTCGCCCGGAGAAGATCGAGTTCGCGAACGCCGAGGCGGATGCGTCGCGCCGCGATTTCACGGTGAACGGACTTTTCTACGATCCGCTCACGAAAAAAATTCACGACTGGGTGGGTGGCGAAAAAGATTTGCGCGCCAAAATCATCCGCACCATCGGTGCGCCGGAGGAACGGTTTGGCGAGGATCATCTGCGGATGTTGCGCGCGGTGCGCTTCGCGGCGCAGTTGGGGTTTGAGATCGAGGCAAAAACTTTTTCGGCGATTCAATTGCTCGCGCCGAAAATCAAAATCATCAGCGCGGAGCGGGTGCGGGATGAGTTGTTGAAATTATTTGCTGCGCCATCAAGTGAAACGACCGCCCTCACCCCGGCCCTCTCCCCCGAGGAGAGGGGGAACGTGAAGGACGCCAAAGTATATCGGACGCTTTCGGATTCTGCCCAGCGCGGGAACGACAAGCTCCCTCTCCTGGGGGAGAGGGTTGGGGTGAGGGCGGACAATCCTTTGCCTGCCGCCGGCGCGCACGGAGTGACGCGCCCTACCAATGCCGCGCGCGGTTTGGTTTTGCTGCGGGAGAGCGGTTTGCTGGAACACATCCTGCCGGAACTCGCGGCGACCGTGGCTTGCGAGCAGTCGCCGGATTTTCATCCGGAGGGCAGCGTGTTCAATCACATCGGCAAGATGCTGGAACACATGACTTGTTGGAGTCCAAACTTCAGTTTGTCCGGGGACACGCTAAAGCGTGAACTCCAACTTGAACTTTTGCCGTGGGCGGTGCTGCTACACGATATCGCCAAGCCGGTGACGGCGGAAAAAGATTTGGCGACGGGCAAGATTCATTTTTACGGTCACGAGAAAGTCGGCGCGGAGATGGCGGAAAAGATTTTGCAGCGGTTAAAGTTTCCCAACAAGGAGACGGAAGAAATCGTGGCGGCGGTGCGGCATCACATGCAGTTCAAGGACGTGAAGCTGATGCGTAAGGCGACGCTGCGTCGGCTGCTGCTGCGCGAGACGTTTCTGCTGGAACTGGAATTGCACCGGCTGGATTGCCTCGGCTCGAACGGCAATCTGGAGCATTACAATTTTCTGGTGGAGCAGGCGGAGGAATTAAAAAAGCTGCCGCAGATGATTCCGCCGTTGCTTAATGGAAATGATCTGCTGGCGCTGGGAATTCCCGGCGGTAAAAAAATCGGCGAGGTGCTGCACGAGTTGCGCGAGAAGCAGTTGTCGGACGAAATCAAAACGCCCGCCGAGGCGCGGGCGTGGTTAAAACACAAATTGCAAAAATAATTTAAGCGGTTATTTTTATTTCATGCGCACGATTCATGCAGTTTTTCAAAATGACGGCGAATGGTTCATCGCCCGCTGTCTGGATTTTCCGGTCACGACGCAGGGAAAAACTTTGGCGGCGGCCAAGGGAAACCTGCAAGAAGCGGTTGAATTGTATTTGGAAACTTGGGGCGGAACAAAATCCTCAAAGCCGTCCAAGGAAGTTTATCTTACCAGCATGGAAGTCGCCGCATGAGCCGGCATTTGCCAGCGGTTTCCGGGAAAGAGCTTGTCCGCGCGTTGAAGCGCACAGGATTCGTCGTGCTTCGACAAAAGGGCAGCCACGTTTCGATGGAAAAACGTGAGGGTGGAAATTACTGGCGCACAATTGTGCCGATGCACCGCGAAATCCGCCCGGGAACTTTGAGCGACATTCTCAATCAAACCGGGTTGAGCAAGGAAGACCTGGCCGAATTGCTCTGAAAACCGCAAACGGAAACGGCGGACAAAATCAAAACGCCGGACGAGGCGCGGGCGTGGGTGGCCGGGCAAAGCGGAGAGCGGAAAGCGGAAACTAAAACTTCAGCGGCGAAAAAATAATCGAGCGGATTTCAAATTCCGCGCCTTCGCTTTGGAAGCCGATGCCGCCGGAATCAATGGTGCATTCCGTCGCCTCGTTCATGAATTTGCCGTTGATGAAGGACTCGACCTTGCCGTGGAGGCAGATGGTTTCGGCCTTGTTCCATTCGCCGATGGGTTTTTCCACGGAGCGCTCCACGAGTTCGCCGCGTTTGAGGATGGGCGTGTTGGCATCCTTGCCTTTGTGTTCCTTCGACTCGGCTCCGCCCATCAGGAACAGATCGCCTTGCCGACCGGACTTGCCTTGGACTTGCACGCATTGCGGCCAGACTTTGTCGGGCGTCTGGATGTGGACGAGGATGCCGGTGTTGTCGGCCTTGGGCGCGACTTTGACGAAACGCCATTCGACGGTGAGAAAATAATTGCTGTAGACCTGCGTGGTGCGGAGGTAACCGGTCTTCTGGCCGGTGCAATGAATGACGCCGTTGGTCACGCTCCACGTCGCGAGCGGGTCAGCGCCGTCCTTCATGCAAAAGGTGAAGCCGGTAAAATCCTTGCCGTTGAACAGTGGGATGGAAAGTTCGCGCGAATGTTTCGGCGGCGAATCCGGCGTCTCATCTTGTGCCGCGCCGTTCAAGGTGGCGCCGATTGAAATAAAAATCGTGGCCGCAAATAATTTTTTCCAGCGCTTCATGTGGCGGGGAGCTTACGGTTGCGGCAGCGGATCGAGAAATACTTTCCGCACTTCAATTTCCGCGCCTTCACTCTGGAGGCCGATGCCGCCGGCGGAAACATCGCAGCCGGTGATTTTATTCATGGACTTGCCGTTGACGATAATCTCGACGGTGTTGCTGCGGCAGATGCTTTGGAAAGTATTCCATTCGCCAACGGGATTTTCAGCGGAAGGCGCGAGCAGCTTGACGCCATTTTTGCCGACGGTGAACGGCTCGCGGCACGTCGCGCCGCCTTGCAGCCAGAAATCGCCTTGATGATCGTGCATCCCCTGGCACTCGACGCAGTGCGGCCAGACTTGGCGCGGGCTGGCGTCCGCCGCGCGTTCTTGCATGAAGACGCAGACGCCGGTGTTGCCCGCTTTCACGAAGCGCCATTCCACGGTGACGATGAAGTTGGAATAATTTTTCTCCGTGCGCGCGTAGCCGGGCGGTTTGCCGGTGCAATGAATGAGTCCGTTGCTGATGCTCCAGGTGTTTTCCGGCGCGGCGTTGGAGCGCGCAAAAAAAGTCCAGCCGGTAAAATCTTTTCCGTTGAACAACTCAACGTGGCTGGTGGGCGTGACGGTTTCCTGCGCGCGGAGAAAAAAGGTGGCGAGGCAGAGCAGGGTGGTGGCAATGGTTTTCATCGCCGCAAAATGACAGTCCGGCTTCGCTTCGTCAAAAGGTTTTGCTTTAGCCGGAACGATGCAGTTGAACTGGGGAGCGCGCC
>JAYVQV010000466.1:0-4704 GCA_043776855.1 Limisphaerales bacterium
ACCGTCCGCGCCGCGCGCGATGGCGTGCAGGGCGGCGGCATCAATCGTGACTTTTTCTTTCGTGGCAATTTCCGCGAGATGTTTCGTGATGAGCGCGGAGGGAATTCGTCGCAAGTCAAAACGCTGGCAGCGCGAGAGGATCGTCGGCAAAACTTTTTCCGGGTCAGTCGTCGCGAACATGAACTTCACATGGGCGGGCGGCTCCTCCAAAGTTTTCAGCAGCGCGTTGAACGCTGCCGTCGAGAGCATGTGAACTTCGTCAATGATGTAGATTTTGTAGGGCGAATTGGCGGGCGCGTATTTGCACGTCTCGCGGAGTTCGCGGACTTGCTCGACGCCGTTGTTGCTCGCGCCGTCAATTTCCAGCACGTCGAGCGCGCGGCCCTCGGTGATTTCCTGCACACGCGAATCGTTGTCATCAAATTCCACTTTCGGTCCGCCGGTGCAGTTCAGGCATTTGGCGAAGATGCGCGCGACGGTCGTCTTGCCCGTGCCGCGTGGGCCGCAAAACAGATAGGCGTGCGCGATGCGTTTCTGGGTGATGGCATTGGCGAGCGTCTGCGTGACGTGCTCCTGCCCGACGACGTCGGCAAACTTCTGCGGGCGATATTTTCTGGCGATGACTTGGTAACTCATGCGGAAGAAAATTATGAATGAAAAATGATGGATGAAGAAACAAAAATCGCGGGCGGCGGCTGGTATTTTTCCGGCGGCGTCCTGGTTTGCGGGGAAGCGGCGGCTGATTTCGCGGCAAGAAATACGGCGGCGCTCCGGCGCTGGGCCTGCGGATCAACCGCGAGTCGGCGCACGCCGCGCCGCCGTGCCGAAAGCGCCCCGGCCTGAACCGGATCCATGCAGTTGAGAATGGGGAGCACAGCCGCCCCGGCTGTAGTTCGGCGCGCTCTCGCGCCGAACTCGAACGCACGCAGGCCAACCGAATAGCGTTTGGTTTTCGTCCGTCCGGGCGGGCCGCGAGGGCGCGACCCGCTGCGCCCGAGGCGGGCGCGCTCCCCAATTCAACTGCATCGTTCCGGTTCAGAACCCCAGCCGCCGGGCGATGGGCGGCAGCGGGTCGGCGAGCGGAGTGTGCAGCGCGGTGCGGAGGGGCGCGGCGGAGCCGTTGCGCCGCCAGCCGCCTTGCCGCAACCATGACGGGACGGAGCGCAGCGAGAGAAATCTTCCGGGCCGGGCGCGCACGCGGGAAATTTTTTCGCCCAGCGCGCGGCGGCAGAGCAGGGCGGCCATGTTCACGCCGAACGCCGCGCAGGCGCGCTGCGAACCCATCATGCGGGCGTCACATTCCAGAAACACCGCGCGGCGCGCGGCGAAATCCACGCGCGCATCAAAGTCCGCCACGCCGCTGAACCGCACGGCGCGCACCCACGCCTCCAGCTTTTCCTCCAGCCACGGACATTCGATGAACTCCATGTCGCGCACGGGATGGAACGGGTTTTCGCCGGGGCAATCCAGCCAGCGCCGCCGCACGGCCACGGCAAAAACTTCACCCGCCTCGCACAGCATCGTCAGCAACACGTCGTCGCCGGGGACAAATTCCTGGAGATGATACGGCGGCAGCGCGGACGCCTCGCGGAGAAATTTTTCCAGCGCGGCGCGGTCGCGCAGTTGGCGGCAGCCGGATCCGCCACCGCCGATGTTGGGCTTGGCCGCGATGGGAAATGTCAGTGCCGCCGCCGCGTCCGCCGTGAGTCCGGGCGTGACGGCGAGCGTGCGCGGCACGTCAAAGCCCGCCGCGCCAATCAGCCGGCTGAAGCGCAGTTTGTCCGCGAGGTCATCCAGCAGCGCCGCGTCCGGCACGGGCACGCAGGCGAGTCCCGGCGGGAGCTGATGGCGATGTTGCGTCATCAGGCGGATGTCGCGGATGCCGGTGGGCAGGAGGATTTGTGCGCCGGATTTTTTGGCGGCGGCAAGGACGGCTTGAAACATTTCCGTCCCGGACTTCGCCGTTGCCGGCAGCGCGGAAAAAGATTTCAGCCGGTGCGACCAGCGGGCGGAGGAACGGGGATTGCCGGACAGCGCATGGATTTCCCCGCAGCCGGCGACCGCCAGCGCCGACACCGTCGGCTCCAGCAGGCTGGTTCCGTGGATGTCCATCACGAGGATTTTGGCGCGGCGCAAGTCGGCTCGGTCAGTCATGGTCTCGCTTGAAATCTAAAATCTAAAATCCGAAATAAAAAATGGAAGGTGTCAGGGTGACTGCGGCAATTGCAAAGCAGACTGCCGTTGCTGCCTTCCGGCCCTGGCGGGGTTCGTAAGTTCACACTCCACAGGCCCTGACGCGCGAAACTTTGCCGGAGGCCGCGCGGGTTGTCGAGCGAAAGCACGACGGGCATCACCAATTTATTTTGTAGCCAGCCGCCGGGAAAATCCGTCATGGTTGGCGCGTCACCAAAAAAAATATGAAACACCCATTCATTTCTGCCGGAAAATTTTTCGCCCTCTTGCTCTGCCTTGGCTCCACGCTGAACGCCGCCGAGCCGTCCGCCAAAAATAATTTCAACGTCCGCGATTTCGGCGCGGTGGGCGATGGAAAAAATCTCGACAGCCCGGCGATTGACCGCGCCATCAACGCCGCCGCCGAAGCGGGCGGGGGAACCGTGCTGCTGACGGCGGGAACTTATTTGAGCGGCTCGATTCATCTCAAGAGCAACATCCGGCTGCTGATTGATGCGGGCGCGACGATTCTCGGTGCGCCGCAAAACATGAATGCCTACGACGAGACCGAACCGTTTCCGAGCGGCGCGTATCAGGACGGCGGGCATTGTTATTTTCACAACAGCCTGATCTGGGGCGAAAATTTGACGAACGTTTTCATCACCGGTCACGGCACGATCAATGGCGGCGGGCTGGAACATAACCCCAGAATCCTCGACGTGATGTGCGGCTACACCCATTTCGGAACGCCGAACACGAACGAGTTTAAGCCCGTCCGCATCGGCAACAAATCCATCGCGCTCAAGCTCTGCCGCAATGTGGTGATCAGCGACATCACGATTTTTCACGGCGGACATTTTGCGATTCTCGTCACCGGCTGTGACAACTTGACGATTGATAATGTGACGATTGATACGAACCGCGACGGCATGGACATTGACTGCTGCCGCAACACCATCGTTTCCAACTGCCGCGTGAATTCTCCGATTGACGACGGCATCTGTCCGAAAAGCACGATGGCTTTAGGTGAAATGCGCCTCACGGAAAACCTGACCATCGTGAACTGCCAGGTCTCCGCGTTTGAGGAGGGCACGTTGCTCGACGGCACGATGAAGCCGACAAAGAACGGTCTCGGACGCATCAAGTTTGGCACCGAGGCGAGCGGCGGTTTTCGGAACTGCACGGTGGCGAACTGCACTTTCCGCAACTGTCGCGGCTTTGCCTTGGAAGAAGTGGACGGCGGCATTCTTGAAAACATCACCGTCAATAACATCTCCATGATGAACGTCGGCGACTACGCCATTTATCTCACCACCGGCAAACGCAACCGCGCGCCGAACGTGACGACGAACAGCCGCATGAAAAATATTTTAATTTCCAACGTCATCGCCGATGGCGTCAGCAAGGTGAGCGGGATTCAAATCATGGGTTTGCCGGAGCAGCCGATTGAAGGCGTGCGTTTGGAAAACATCCGTCTCATCAGCAATGGCGGCGGAACGGCGGAGGACGCGGCGATGGTTCCGAAAGAACTCGGCACCGGCTATCCTGAACCCAACAAACTCGGCATGATGCCCGCCTACGGAATTTACGCGCGGCACGTCAAAGGTCTGGAACTGGCGAACATCCACTTGAATTTTTCCGCGAAAGATTTGCGCCCGGCGCTGGCCTTCGTGGATGTGGATGGACTGGAAATTGACAACGTGAAGCCGCAGTCCGCCGAGGGCGTGAAGCCGATGGAAATGGCGGCGGACGTGCGCGCCGTGGTCATCCGCAATTCACCCGCGTTGGAAAAATAATTTCAGCCGCGAAAAGACGCAGAAGGCGCAAAAGAAAATCTTTTGCGCCTTCTGTGCTTTTTTGCGGCTCAAAAAATCGGCTTACTTTTTCATCGGCCAGCCCGCCGCCGCCATGCCTTTGTAGCCGCCGATGAGGGAGCGGACATTTTGGTAGCCAAGTTTTTGCGCCGCGTCGCACGTCATCGCGGAGCGGAAGCCGCCGCCGCAATACATGATGAATTCCGTGGCCGTATCGGGATAAAGTTTTTCGAGGTCGCGCTCCAAAATTCCTTTGCCGAGGTGAACGGCTTCGGCGGCGTGACCGGCGGACCATTCGGAATCCTCGCGCACGTCTAGCAGGACAACTTTGGGATTGGCGGCGAGCTGTGCGCGGGCGTCGGCCACGGAGATTTCGGTGATGTTCTTTTTCGCTTCGTTGACGAGTCGGAGGAAGCCGGGTGAATGATCCATGAACCAATTTTAGCGGAGGAATGTTTTTGGGGAACTGAAATTTTTTGATTGTGGCCGAAAATTTGGCGGCGATTTTTCTCCCGAACGCGGATTGACGGCTCCGGCCTCCTTCTCCCCTCGGAGGGGAGAAGGATTGAGGATGAGGGGTGGACGCATTTCAAGCAGCCATAAAACTGGATGGCGTGTCTGGTGGGGTGCAGCTTGAAACTGTCCCTGTAGTAGAAATTAGCCAGCGGCCACGCCCCTTCGCCCGGACAGGCGGGACGCCTGTGCTACAGCGGCGGCG
>JAYVQV010000467.1:0-4686 GCA_043776855.1 Limisphaerales bacterium
GATCACGCGCTTCGCCTTCGGCGCAAAATGCGGCGGCAGCACGGCGAGCGGTTTGCGCGGGTCGCGAATCGGCGCGGCGAGCGCAGAACCCAGACCGTAACCGCCCAGCCACATCGCGCCGAGGCCGGTGGCGCATTGCCGCAGGAAATGCCGCCGTGTGAGCTGCTGCAAGGTTTCTAATTCGAGCTGTCGTCGTGAAGAGTTCATTTGGTCAAGGTGGAATCCAGGTTCAAGATTGCGTTCGCCACCAGCGCGAGCGCGGCGTCTTTGGGTGTGCCGGAAAGTTTTTTCGCTAGGTCAGGATTCGTTTCATATCGCTTCAACGCTTCAGCGTGCAACTCAACCAGCGCCGCGACGGTTTTCTTTTCCGGGGCAACGCCGCCCGCCAGTTCGCAGCCGCGCGCGATTTGTTTCCGCAAATCATCGCCGCCTTCGTGCCGCATCCGCGCGGCCAGCGCCACGGCACATTCGACATACACCGGGTCGTTCAAGGTCACCAACGCCTGCAACGGCGTGTTCGTGCGCAGCCGTCGCGTCACGCAAACTTCGCGGCTCGGCTGGTCGAACGTGATCGCGCTCGGATAGCCGGTCGTCCGCCGCACAAAGGTGTAGAGCGCGCGGCGATGGGCGTCCTCGCCTTTCGGCGTGCGCCATTCGTCCTTGCTGTAAATCACGTTCCAAATTCCATCCGGTTGCAACGGCATCACCGGCGGGCCAAACATTTTGTCCGACAACAAACCGGAAACCGCCAGCGCGTTGTCGCGAACCATCTCCGCGCTCAACCGCGTCCTCGGCCCGTGCGCGAGCAAACGGTTGCGCGGATCGCGAGTGGAAATTTTTTCATCCACCCGCGCGTCCTGCCGGTAAGTGGCGGACAAAACCACTTCGCGCAAAAGTTTTTTCAGACTCCAGCCAAGGTCGTTCTGAAAACGCAGCGCGAGAAAATCCAACAGCTCTTGATTCGACGGTTTCTCGCCGGAACTGCCGAAGTCCTCCACCGTCTCGACGATACCGACGCCGAAAAGCTGCTCCCACACGCGGTTCACCGCCACGCGCGCCGCGAGTGGATTCTCCGGCGACACCAGCCAGCGCGCGAGCGCGAGGCGGTTGGTTTCTTTTTCGCCGCGCACATTTCCAAAAAGTTTTGGCACACCCGCGTCAACGACCTCGCCTTTGTTCAACCAGTTGCCGCGCTCAAAAACGGCGGTGTGACGACGCAGATTCGTGTCCTGTTCCATCATCGTCGGAATGGCGACCGCTGGAATTTCACCGCGCTGTTTTTGTAATCGGGTTAATTCCTTGCGTCGCAATTGAAATTTTTCGGCAGCCATCAGTTGCTCCCAGTCATCACGGTCACTGGCGGAAAAACGAATCCGACGGACGACGGACGCCGCAGAATCACCGGCGCTAAATCCGTGCGTGATGGTGATCCGCAATTTCGCGCCGGGCGCCAGCGCAACGCGTTCGCGCGGCGCAAACACCGCGTGACGCGGATGCGTGATGCGCGGAAATGCGCCCCAGCCCGGCTTGTCCGGCATCAACGTGGAATCATCCGGCAGCAGCGGCTCGGCTTCATCGCCGAAACAGTGCGCGAGTTTTATTTCACCCGGCAGCGAGTTGGTATCGGCGGCGGCATTTGTTTCCGTTAGTGCGAGCCGAAGCTGTGAAATGACAAATCCATTTTCCGGCGTCAGCAGCGCCTTGGCAGAATCCAACGGCAACACGTCCACCCGCAGCGCGCCAAGATTCGTCATATTTTCTGGAACGGCGAGTTCGATGGTGAACTTTGTCGCCGAGGCAATCGTGCCATCGGTCATTACGTCTGCGCCGCCAACGTCGTTAGTCTTGATGACCAGTTTTGTGCCAAGCGTGGCGGTGGCGATTGTGGGCTGAAGTGGTTGCCAGATATTTTGCGCGGCGAGGCGGGCGGTGTCCGCAAATTCTTCGCGCCGCAGTTGGGAAATTTTTTCATCTAGTTCTCGCGCCGTGAAATCATTCGTCGCCGCCAGCGGCACGCGAAGAACCGGAAGTTCGCTCGGCAAATCCCAATCGCGCGTGGTGTTGAAAAAGGCGAGCGAGCGATAAAATTCTTCGTGCCGAATCGGTTCGTAGGGATGCGAGTGACATTGCACGCAACGCATCGTCGTGGCCTGCCAGACTTCCCACGTCGTGCTCACGCGATCCACGGTGGCGGCGACGCGGAACTCCTCGTCGTCCGTGCCGCCCTCGGTGTTGACCTGCGTGTTGCGATGAAATGTGGCGGCAACTTCGTCGGGCAACGTCGCGTCCGGCAGCAAATCTCCGGCGAGCTGGCGGATGGTGAACTGGTCAAACGTCATGCCGTCGTTCAGCGCGCGGATGACCCAGTCGCGAAACGGCCAGACGGTGCGCAGCGGATCTTTCTCGTAGCCCATCGAGTCTGCGTAACGCGCGGCGTCGAGCCACGGCGTCGCCCAACGTTCGCCAAAACGCGGCGCGGCGAGCAGGCGATCCACGATTTTTTCAAAAGCATCGGGCGATTTGTCCGCGAGAAAATTCTTCACTTCTTCCGGCGTTGGCGGCAGGCCGTTCAAATCAAAACTCACGCGCCGCAACCATTGCGCGCGGTCGGCCTCGCGCGATGGCTTGAGTTTTTCCGCATCCAGCCGCGCGAGCACGAACGCATCAAGCGGCTGGCGAATCCATTTCGGCTGCGACACTTTCGGCGCAGGCTGCGCGACGGGTTTGACCCACGCCCAATGTTCTTTCCACAGCGCACCCTGCTGAATCCAGTCGCGCAGGAGTTTGATTTCTTTTTCAGAAAGCGCTACGCCATGTTCCGGCGGCGGCATGCGGTCGTCCAAGTTCGTCGTCGAGAGGCGGCGGATGATTTCGGAATGTTCCGCGTCGCCGGGATGAATCGGTTTCTCGTCCTCGGCATTGGTGGCCACGACGATGTCCCGGTAGATGAAAGAAATTTTCGCAGCCTGCTTAACGCCGCCGTGACACGCGACACAGTTCTTGTTGAAGATGGGCCGGATGTCGCGCGCGAAATCAACGTCGCCACCGGCGACTGCGGGTGGCGCCACCAGCGCGGCGAACGGGAGCAGGAAATAAAAAATCAGGCGGAACATTTTAAGCAGGCATGAAACCGGCAGACGGTTCGGAAAATGATTTCATGCCGCCTAATAAAATCTATTTCCCGGCGGAGTCAACCTTGGTGATGCCGGCGTTCCGCCGCCAGCCCGCGATGAACATTCCGTTGCCAGACAAATCATTTGGCCAGATAAATTTTGTCCCGGAAAAATTCTCCTGCACCAGCGGCTCGAAATCTGTTGCGAACTTTGAATTAAAATCTGCGACCACCTCCGTCGTCTCCGAGCGCGTCAACGTGCAGACGGCGTAAAATAATTTTCCGCCCGGCTTCACGCTCGGCGCAGCATGGGACAAAATTCGCTTCTGGATGGCGGCGAGTTCCTGCACGTCCTGCAAATCCGTCGTCCAGCGCGCGTGCGGATTGCGTTGCCACGTTCCGACGCCGCTGCACGGTGCGTCCACGAGGATGCCGTCAAACTTGGTTTTAGTCGGCGGCTTCTTATCACCGTTCCACGCGACGGCGCGGAAGTTAAAAACTTTTGCGCGGGCGGCGCGGCGCTTGAGACTTTTCAAACGCCACTCCGCGCGGTCGCTCGCCCAGATGAGACCCTTGTTCTGCATGAGCGCGGAGAGATGCAGCGTCTTGCCGCCTTCGCCCGCGCAGGTGTCCCACCATGTCTCACCCGGCTTGGGCGCGCAAATCCAGCCGACGGCTTGCGAGGCGATGTCTTGAATCTCAAATTCGCCGTCGTGAAATTCATCGCGCTGAAATAAATCTTCCTCGCCGTCGTAGTGGAGTGCGTCTGGTAGCGGAGCGCCGAGCACCTGCTCGGCGCGTTTCAAATCGTCGCCGCCATCAACACGCCGAGCAGGTGCTCGGCGCTCCACCGCGACACCCAGTTTCTCCGCGAGCCACCGGCCTTGTCCTGGTTGGGCGCGCAGCCAGAGTTTCGGTTCCGCCTGAATCGCACGCGCCCAGTCAGCGGTGATTTCCAGTTCACCGCGCAACCATTCCGGCGCGACGCGTTCGATGAGGCTCGCGTCAGAAAAAGAATCGGGATCACTGGCGAAAGTTTTGGCGAGTTCGCGCGACTTGCGGATTTGTTCGGGCAATGGCTTGGTTAAATCCAGCCAGCCGCGCCAGCGGAAATAATTGAAGACCGTTTGCGAAACCGCCGCGATGTCCGACGGCATCATGTCGCGCTGCGCCCGGAATTCTTCCCGCAAAACCGCGTCTGCCGGACGTTCCTTGCTGGACGCGGTGATGATGCGCTCCGTCAAACCGGGCTGCGCTTGGAGCGCCGAACTCCGATTCGGCGTGTTGATGATTTTTTTATTCACAAATTTGTTTTATTCGCAACTGCCAGCCTTTGGTATCCATCCCGAAATCGCACACTGCTAAATTTCCATTCTTCCGCTGTCCGGCACAACTTTGCTTTCACCGGATTATTTTCAATGTAACGGATGGCCTTCCGCTTCTGCTCCTCATCGCGCATGAACGTGTCCCAATACTCGCGCTGCCAGAACGGACGGAGCGCCGAGCACCAGCTCGGCTCGTTGCTGGCCTGGGTTCAACTCCTCCAGATCACCGGCGGGACGGGCGGCATCGCG
>JAYVQV010000468.1:0-4668 GCA_043776855.1 Limisphaerales bacterium
ACGGATTGTCAGCGGCGTCAGTTTGGAATCAGGCGCGTTCAGCCATGCGGATGTTGAAGCGGCGTGAACGCCGCGCTCCGTCGGCTTGGTGTTTGAAACTTGGAATTTCTCTGGTGCTTGGAGGTTGGTGCTTGGATGTTTCCCACGCCGCTCCGAAAAAAATAATTTTACCCATCATTTCATCCGTCAACGGAAAGCTCGCGTATGACGCCGACGCGCGCGGCAACCGCGTGCCGGATTTTTCTTCGTGCGGCTACGCGGCGGGTGAAAAAGAAATTCCCACTGCGCTGGTCAAAGTTGTCGTCACACCAATCGCGGGCGATGAAACGGAACGCATCCAACGCGCGCTGGATTACGTCGGCAGTTTGCCGCCGGATGCGAACGGCCTGCGCGGCGCGGTGCTGCTGGCACGCGGTCGGCACGAAGTTTTTGGCGGACTGCTCATCACGAATTCCGGCGTGGTGCTGCGCGGCGCAGGCGTGAACGACACCACGTTGTTCGCCGCCGGGTTGGATCGCCGCACGCTCATCCGCATCGCGGGGAGAAAAGATTTTTCCACCGCGCCGGAAATAAAAATTACGGATGAATATGTTCCTGTCGGCGCGACCAGTTTTCACATCGCGGACACAAATGGTTTCGCGGCGGGCAGCGCCGTCCGCATCGTGCGGCCTAGCACGCAGGCGTGGATAGATTTTCTTGGCGCGAATGATTTCGGCGGCGGCGAAGGCGGCGGCTGGAAGCCCGGCCAATACAACCTCGCGTGGGATCGCTCGGTGAAATTTGTGGCGGGCAATCTTGTCACGGTGGATGCGCCTATCACGACGGCGATTGAAAACTTTCCGCGTAGCAGCCGAGGTGACGAGGCTCAAATTAAAAATGAAATCAAGTCAGAGCCTCCTTACGTCGTCTCCTACAGTTGGCCGGGACGCATCAGCAACATAGGCGTGGAAAATCTCACGCTCGAATCCGCCTGCGACTCTGCCAACGCCAAGGATGAAAACCATTCGTGGTTCGCCATCACGATGGAGCACGCCGCCGATGCGTGGGTGCGGCAGGTGACGTTCCGGCATTTCGCCGGCTCGGCGGTCGCGCTCTACGAAAGCTGCCAGCGCGTGACGGTGGAAGATTGTTTATCGCTCGCGCCGGTTTCAGAAGACGGCGGCGCGCGGCGAAATACTTTTTTCACGATGGGTCAGCAGACACTTTTTCTGCGCTGTTACGCGGAGCATGGTCGTCACGATTTTTCCGTCGGCGATTGCGCTGCCGGGCCGAACGCCTTCGTGCAATGCGAGGCGCGCGAAGCGTTGAACGACAGCGGCGCGATTGAGAGCTGGTCGAGCGGCACGCTGTTCGACAACGTGCGCGTGGACGGCAACGCGCTCTCGCTCGGCTTTCGCGCGGGCAACATGGAAGGCATCGGCTGGGCGGCGGCGAACTCGGTGCTGTGGAATTGCAGTGCGTCGGTCATCCGCTGCGCGAATCCGCCGGGCGCGCAGAACTGGAGCTTTGGTTCGTGGGGCGGATTCGAGGGCGATGGCGTGTGGCGCGACTCAAATAATTTCAAAAATCCCGAAAGCCTCTACGCCGCGCAGCTCGCCGAGCGCACTGGCCGGAAAATAAAATTGATGGAGCGCGCCACGCGGGAATCGAGCAACCCGACGGTCGAGGAAGCGGCGGAACTTATCGCGTCCTCGCGCAAGCCCGCGCCGCAGTTGCGCGATTACATCCTCGACTCAATCAAACGCGACCCCATTCCCAGTGAAGCCAACAACGCGCCTAGAGTGGAGCGCGTTACAGTTGAATTCGAACCAGCGCGCCCTCCGTATCATCCACTCGTCATTACCAACGGCTGGCTTACGATAGACGGCAAACTGCTCATCGGCGGTGGCGTGGACACGGCGTGGTGGCGCGGCAGCATTCGTCCGGCGGAATCGGCGGGCTTCGGAGCGGCGCTCACGCGGTTCGTTCCCGGACGAATCGGCGAAGGTTTGACGGACGATCTCGACGCGCTGGCCGACGATATGGCGCAACATGGCCGCGTGAGTTTCGATCATCACTACGGGCTTTGGTATGACATCCGCCGCGACGACCATGAGCGCGTGCGGCGTATGACCGGCGAGGTGATTCCGCCGTTCTTCGAGCAGCCGTTTGCGCGCAGTGGCACAGGCATCTTGCCTGTGAGTTCCGGGGAAAATTCAAAAACAGAAACACACAGGCAAGATGCCTGTGCCACTATGGCCTGGGACGGCTTGAGCAAATACGACCTCACGAAATTCAATCCGTGGTATTGGTCGCGGCTGAAACATTTCGCGGACCTCGCGGACGAACGCGGTCTCGTGCTGTTCAATGAAAATTATTTTCAGCACAACATCATCGAGGCGGGCGCGCATTGGGTGGATTGTCCGTGGCGCACGGCGAACAACATCAACGGCACGGAATTTCCCGAGCCGCCGCCGTTCGCGGGTGACAAACGGATTTTCATGGCGGAACAATTTTATGACGAGACGAATCCTGTCCGCCGCGCGCTGCACGAAAAATTCATCCGGCAGAATCTCGACAACTTTACGAACAACGCGAACGTGATCCAGTTCACGAGCGCGGAGTTCACCGGCCCGCTGCACTTCATGCAGTTCTGGCTGGACACGGTGGCGGCGTGGGAGCGCGGGAAAATCGGAAATCGGAAATCGGAAATCGGAAATCCGCTGGTCGCCCTCTCGGCGACGAAGGATGTGCAGGACGCCATTCTCGCGGACGCGCAACGCAGCGCGGTGGTGGACGTGATTGATTTTCGTTATTGGTGGCGCACGGACAAGGGCGAGTTCGCGCCGAACGGCGGGCTGAACCTCGCGCCGCGCCAGTTTGAGCGGCAGTTTCACGGCGGCAAGCCGAGCGATGCGAACCTCGCGCAGATGGCGGCGGAGTATCGCGGAAAATTTCCCGGCAAGGCGGTCATCCAAAACGCCGGACGCAGCGGCTGGGCTTACGTTTGTGCGGGCGGCTCGATTCCCGAACTGCCGCGCGGCACGGATGAAAAACTTCTGGCGGCGATTCCGAAAATGAAGCCGTGGCCAGTCGGTGACGGAAAAAAAATCTTTGCACTGCGCGAAGCGGGAAAACAATTTCTCATCTACGGCGGTGGTGAACTGGATCTATCCGGCGAGTCCGGCACATTCCGCGTCAACACGGTGAACGCGCACACCGGCGAAGTCACACGCGGCGAAACAGTCGGCACGGGAAACAAATTAAAATTGCCGGATGCGACCGTCGTCTGGCTCGTGAAAGAAAATTGATTTATTAAAACAACCTGGTTCACGCTCGCCCTCACCCCGGCCCTCTCCCCCGGGGAGAGGGAGAATTGTTTCCAGCGTCTTGGCGAGATAGTGGCTGTCTTCGGCTCAAGCGCCATCCGATTTTTTGAAGACAGACAGCGGTTGTTCCCTCTCCCCGAGGGAGAGGGTCAGGGTGAGGGGAAACGCGACGCCCGTTTCAGCCGGGCTGTTTTTCGCACGGCGACATTCATCGCGATGGTCGCAGCCGCTTTATTTTTAATACCAAAAGTTTTTGCCCAGACGAATGTGGTCGCGACTGAAAACCCCGCCCTCAAAAACCACCGCTACCAAATCGCCGTGTGTGACTGGATGATTCTCAAGCGCCAAAAACTCGGCGCGTTCCAGCTCACGCGCGACATCGGCGCGGATGGCGTGGAGGTGGACATGGGTTCGCTCGGCCAGCGCGAGACGTTTGCGAGCGCGCTCACGAACGCCGCCACGCGCCAGCAGTTTCTCGACAAGGCGCGCGATTTGAACCTCGGGATTTCGTCCATCGCCATGTCGGGATTTTACGCGCAGTCGTTTGCGGAGCGGACGAATGTGACGCGGCTCGTGCAGGACTGCATTGATACGATGCAGGCGATGAAGGTGAAGGTCGCATTTTTGCCGCTGGGCGTGACGAGTGATTTGTTGAAGCATCCTGAATTGCGCGGCGTGGTGGTGGAGCGGTTGCGGGCGGCGGGCAAGCAGGCCGAAGCGGCGGGTGTGGTCATCGGCGTGGAGACGGAGTTGGACGCGGAGGAGCAGGTCAAGTTGCTGGATGAAGTCGGCTCGCCGGCGATCAAGAGTTACTACAATCTCGCGAACGCCATCCAGCACGCGCGCGATGCGGTTGCGGAGTTGAAAAAACTCGGCAGAGACCGCGTGTGTCAGATTCATTTTTCCAACACGGACGCGCACTGGCTGCAAAACGATCCGCAGGTCAACGCGCCGGGCATCAAGTCGGCGCTGGATGAAATGGACTGGCGTGGCTGGCTGGTGATCGAGCGTTCGCGCGACACGAACGAGGTCCATAACGTGAAGAAAAATTACGGCGCGAACGCGGCGTATCTGAAATCAGTTTTCCAAAAATAAGTTTTATGAACTACGAAATGACACGAAAAGCCGGAGCGCGGCTGTGGTCGAAGACCCAGCCGCAGCGCGTGGAAATTTTTTTGCGCGCAAATAATTTCGTTGCGGCTGCGGCTGGGTCTTCGCACACAGCCGCGCTCCGGCGGTTGAAAAATATTTTCAACCCCAGCGGAGACCTCTGCAAAAGTGGAGCGCGGCTCTGTGAGCCGCAGCACGCCTCGTTGCAAATCAAGCCGCTGCGGGTCACAGACCCGCGCTCCGCAACCGG
>JAYVQV010000469.1:0-4658 GCA_043776855.1 Limisphaerales bacterium
CAGATCACCGCGCCCATCCGGCGCACGGCGGCGTTGCTGGCGGGACATGGTTTCGTCGTGGCCGTGCCGGAGGTTTATCATGAATTTCTTCCCGCCGGAACGGTGCTGGCCTACGACACCGCCGGGGCAGAGCAGGGGAACCAACTTAAAACCACCAAGCCGCTCGCGAGCTACGACGACGACGCGCGGGCGGCGCTGGCGTTTCTGAAATCGCATCCGGCCTGCACGGGGAAACTCGGCGTGATGGGGATGTGTCTCGGCGGGCATCTGGCATTTCGCGCGGCGATGAATTCCGACGTGCGCGCGGGCGCGTGCTTCTACGCGACGGATATTCACAAGCGCAGTCTCGGCCAAGGTATGAATGATGATTCGCTGGATCGCCTCAAAGAAATCAAAGGCGAGTTGCTGATGGCGTGGGGCAAGCAAGACCCGCACGTTCCGCGTGAAGGTCGCGCGCTGCTCTACAACGCGCTGACGGATGCGGGCGTGAATTTCACCTGGCACGAGTTCAACGGCCAGCACGCGTTTCTGCGCGATGAAGGTGCGCGTTACGATGCGGAACTGGCGTTGAAATGCTACGCGCTAGTTTTAGAACTCTTCAAACGCAAGCTGGGCGAGGGCGATTTGCCCACTGCCTAAACCGGAACCATGCCGTTGAAAACAATCGAACAAACGCAGAGACGCAGAGAACGCAGAGGTTCGCAGAGAAAACTGCCGGGTGATTCGAGGCATCCGTCCGTGGGTTGGCTTTGCTTCCAAAAAACCTCTGCGGCTCTCTGCGTTCTCTGCGCCTCTGCGTTTGCCCCGCTTTTTCCGACTGCGTGGATTCGGCTAAAATGAGCACTTCCCTTTACACCCGCCTCGGCGGACACGATGGCATCTTGAAACTTATCAAGCCGTTCTACGCGGACGTGCGGCAGCACGAATTGCTTGGGCCGATTTTTAATTCCCACATCCCGGACTGGCCCGCGCATCTGGAAAAGATTGCGGACTTCTGGGCGTTGCAAGCGGGCGGAGAATCGAAGTATCCCGGCGGCTTCGCCCGCGCGCACATGGGCTTGGGTTTGCAGCCGGAGCATTTTCAAAATTGGCTCGCGCTCTGGGAAAACAACAACGCGCGCTGGCTGCAACCGCCGGAAGCAAGCGAGCTGAACGCGCTGGCGCACGAACTTGGCCGTCGCCTGTTCGCCATGACGCAAGGGCGCAATCCCTCGGCGAGCTTGCGTGGGTTTCAGTTTTCCAAGCCTGCCAGTTGAGCCACGGCTGCTAAAAAAACTTTTCTTCGGCGGCAGATGGGCGAACATGACTGCATTGGGAGAATCTGTTTATGTCCACCTTGAAAACTTTTTTAGCAGTCTCGTTGCTGGCTTTGATTGTCAGCGTCCACGCCGAAAAAATCCGGGTCCATGATTCTGCCGCCGCGCAACGCCTGCTGGCAGGTGGCGGAAAATTGGTGGCGGACTACGGCACGTTCCAAGTCATCGAGGCGGACGCTGCGCTTGCCGCGAAGGAGCCGGGCAAGGTGGAATCAGCGGACGGCGAAAATTTTATCGAGCTGCACGCCGCGCGGCTGGACACGCGGCTGACGGCGACCAAATCGTTGCGCCAGACGCGCGGCAGTTTTCTGGGGCGGCAGTTGCACCTGATCCAATTCGCCGCGCCGGTGAAACCGGAATGGCGCGCGGAATTGGAAATGACCGGCGTTAAAATTATTTCCTACATTCCGCAGAACGCCTACCTCGTCTATGGCGATGCCGCCGCGCTCACCCGCGCCCAGTCGTGGTGCGCCACGAATGTCATCGTGCAATGGGAGGGCGCTTACCACGACGACTGGAAAATCAATCCCGCCGCGCGCCTGACAAATTCCTTGGGCCAGGCGCAGTGGCCGGGGACGACGGCGTTTGCCATTCAACTCGTGGATGATCCCGCTGCCAACAGCAATACGCTCGCGCAAGTGGATGCGTTGAAACTTTCGCCGGTGGAGCGTGAATCGCGCACGCTTGGCTACCACAACCTCTTCGTGGAATTGCCGCCGGAAAAACTCGCGGAGCTGGCGACGAATGCCGACGTGGTTTCCATCCAGCCATATTTTCCACGCAAGAAATTCTGTGAACGGCAGGCGCAGATCATGGCGGGAAACCTTTCCGGCAACGTGCCGAGCGGCCCCGGTTATCTGGCGTGGCTCGCGAGCAAAGGTTTTACGCAGGCGCAGTTCGACGCATCGGGTTTTGTCGTGGACGTGACGGACAGCGGCATTGATAACGGCACGGTGTCGCCGAATCATTTTGGCCTGCGGCTCGGCGGCACGAACGCGCTCGCCAGCCGCGTCGTCTACAATCGCCTCGAAGGCACGCCGAATCCCGGCAGCACGTTGCAGGGCTGCGACGGCCACGGCAATCTCAACGCCCATATCATCGGCGGCTACGATAATTTGTCCGGCTCGCCCTTCGCCGATGCGAGCGGCTATCACTACGGCCTCGGCATCTGCCCGTTCGTGCGCGTGGGTTCCTCGGTGATTTTTGACGTGACGAATTTCACCTCGCCAAATTACGATGACCTCGCCGCGCGTTCGTATCGCGATGGCGGGCGCGTGAGCAACAACAGTTGGGGTGCGAACACGGCGGGCGCTTACGATGCGGACGCGCAGAACTACGACGCGCTCGTCCGCGACGCGCAGCCCAGCGGCTCGGCGGTTCCCAACGCGGGCAATCAGGAAATGGTTTTCGTTTTCGCGGCGGGCAACGCCGGTTCCGGCGCGTCCACCGTCGGCTCGCCCGGCACCGGAAAAAACATCATCTGCGTCGGGGCGGCGGAAAACGTGCAGGCGTTTGGCGGCGCGGACGGCAGCGGCGTGGCGGACACGGGCGCGGACAGCGCGAATGACATCATCAGTTTTTCCAGTCGCGGCCCGTGTGCGGACGGACGTTTCAAGCCCGATCTCTGCGCGCCCGGCACGCACGTCAGCGGCGGCGTGGCGCAGGCGGCGAATCCTGCCGCGACCGGCACGGCCATCGCGTGCTATGACGGCACGGGCGTGAGCGGCGGCGTGAGTTCAATTTATTTTCCTTCGGCGGGCCAGCAATTTTACACGGCCAGTTCCGGCACGAGCCATTCCACGCCGGGCATCGCGGGCGCGTGCGCGTTGCTGCGCCAGTATTTCATCAATCAAACTTCCAACGCGCCGAGTCCGGCGATGACCAAGGCGTATCTCGTCAATTCCACGCGCTACATGAACGGCACGGGTGCGAATGATAAACTGCCCTCCAACTCGCAAGGCCTCGGCTCCGTGAATCTCGGCACGGCGTTCGACGGCGTGCCGCGCATTCTGCGTGACCAGGCGGGCGCGGATAAATTCACCAGCACCGGTCAGGCGCGCACCAACACCGGCATCGTGGCGGATGTTTCCAAACCGTTCCGCGTCACGCTCGCGTGGACGGATGCGCCCGGCAGCACGACCGGCAACGCCTACAACAACAACCTCGATCTCGCGGTCACGATTGGCGGCAACACCTACCGGGGAAATGTTTTCAGCGGCTCCGCTTCCATCACCGGCGGCACGAACGATGTGAAAAATAATGTGGAATGTGTTTTCATTCCGGCGGGTGTGAGCGGGCCATTCACCGTGACCGTCACGGCGGCGAACCTCAATTCCGACGGCGTGCCGAACGAAGCGCCGTCCGTGGATCAAGACTATGCGCTGGTGATTTACAACGCGCTGCCGGTGGGTGGCCCGGCCATTCAAGGAGTTGGCTACGCGTTGACGAATGAAAACTGCGGCCTGCCCAATGGCGCGGTGGATCCCAACGAAACCGTCACGGTGAATTTCTCGCTGCAAAATCTCGGCACGGTGAACACCACGAACCTCATCGCCACCCTGCTCGCCACCAACGGCGTGAGCAGCCCCAGCGCCCCGCAAACTTACGGCGCGCTCAACACGAACGGCAACGTCGTGACGCTGCCCTTCACCTTCACCGCCACCGGAACGTGCGGCGGCACGATCACCGCCGCGCTGGCGCTGACGGATGGCGCGACGAATCTCGGCACGGTTTCCTTCATCCTGCCGCTGGGCGCGCAAGCGACGCTCAACCCGGAAAATTTTGACGGTGTCACCGCGCCCGCTTTGCCGGTGGGCTGGAGCACGACGGCGGGCGGCGGCCAGTCGGCGTGGGTCACCACGACGACGCAGCGCGACACGTTGCCGAACGCGGCATTTTCAACGGACGCCGCCACCGCTGGCTCCAACGAACTTGTCTCTGCCGTCATCACGCTGCCGTCTGGCGCGTCGCAACTTTCGTTCAAGCATCGCTACGAATTGGAATCCGGCACCGGCATTGGTTACGACGGCGGCGTGCTGGAAATTAAAATTGGCGCGGGCGCGTTCACCGACATCATCGCGGCGGGCGGCAGTTTCGCCAGCGGCGGTTACAACAACACCTTGAGCACCGGCTTTTCCAACCCGCTTGGCGGACGTTCCGCGTGGAGCGGCACGAATGCGACCTTCACCAGCGTCGTCGTGAACCTGCCCGTGTCTGCCGCCGGACAGAACGTCCAGTTCCGCTGGCGTTGCGCGTCGGATAGCAGCGTGAACAAGGCGGGCTGGTGGGTGGATTCCGTCAGCATCATCGGCTCGGTGTGTTGCACTGGGCCGGCGACTCCGA
>JAYVQV010000470.1:0-4629 GCA_043776855.1 Limisphaerales bacterium
TTTGCGAAACCGCCACGCTCGCGTTCTGCCTCGAAACCGAGCCGACGCCCACGGCCTCGTGGCTCTCCATCTGGTCGGCGATTGGGAAAACTTTTCAGCAATGCCGCGACCAGATCAGCGCGCTGCCCGACTGCAAAGTGACGACAGAAATTTTACCACGCGAGCCTGGAAAAAATCGCTTCGCAAAAAATTCCCTGCTGGCGGAACTGGAGGCCGGCTGGTCGCTGCCGAATCATGCGCCGGAACGCCGAGCACCAGCTCGGCACGAATCGAACCTTGCCGAGCCGGTGCTCGGCGCTCCAATTTGCCTCATCGCCTGCGCGAATCCCGAAGCCGAGGCCGTCCACGCCGCGCGCGAGGTTTTGAAATTCGTCCGCGCCGGAAATCGTTTCCGCGATTGCGCCGTGCTCGTGCGCCAACTTGAAGGTTATCACCAGCCGCTCGCGCGAGTTTTTCGCCGCTACGACATTCCGTTTTTTCTGGATCGCCGCGAGAGCGTGGCGCATCACCCGCTCGCCGAACTCACGCGCAACGCCCTCCGCACCGTCGCCTTCGACTGGCAGGCCGATGACTGGTTTGCCGCGCTGAAATCCGGCTTCGCACCCGTGGACGAACACGCGATTGATGACTTGGAAAACCGCGCGCTGGAATTCGGCTGGCGCGGCAAAAAATGGCGCGAGCCGTTGCCCGATGAAAATTGCGAGCGCCTGCGTGAAATTATTTTTCCGCCGTTTGAAAAATTTCACCGCCAGTTGCAGCAATTAAAATTTGAGCCGACCGGCAATCAACTGGCCGAGGCCATCCGCGAATTGTGGAGCGCGCTCGACGTGGAAAAAGTTTTAGAACGCTGGGCAAATGAGGAAGCTGTGGCGTTCAACAACGGCACTGACGCGGGGCGAAGTTTTTCCTCCCTCTCCCCCTTGGGGGAGAGGGCCGGGGTGAGTGGGCAACTATTTTCAAACCAATTATCAAACTCACCGGACGCTCACTGCCCCCTCACCCTAACCCTCTCCCCCAAGGGGGGCGAGGGAACCGGAAGCCAGCAGTTTCAATCGAGCGCCGAGGTTGAAATGAAATGGTTCAGCAACCCAACGCCCACCGCGTCGCAAGCATCGCCCCACCAAACTGTCTGGGAGCAGATGAACTCATGGCTGGAAAACGTCGCGCTGGCGTTCCCGCATGAACAAATGAGTTTGCGCGACTGGCTGCCGGTTCTTGAAGCCGGCCTCGGCAATCTCACCGTCGGTGTGATTCCGCCGTCGCTCGATGAAGTTCTCGTCGGGGCAATTGACCGCGCGCGGAATCCGAACCTGAAATTTGCGCTGCTGCTCGGCGTCAATGAATCCGTTTTTCCCGCCGCGCCAGCCGCGCCGGTGATTCTGACCAGCTCCGACCGCGCCGAATTGGACGCGCAAAACGCCGCGCCCGGCAGCAACGTGCTCGACCAGATTTCGCGCGAACGTTACCTCGGCTACATCGCCTGCACGCGCGCGAATGAGAAGTTGACACTCACGTTCTCGCGCCAAAACAGCGACGGGAAAACCTTGAACCCATCGCCGTTCATCACGCAGTTGCAAAATATTTTTCCGGCGCTCGAAGTTGAAGAATTTTCCGGCGAACCGGACTGGCGTGCAGCGGAACACGCGAATGAATTGGTCGCGATATTGGTGAACGCTGCGGAGCGCCGAGCACCCGCTCGGCAAGTTGGAGTTCACGCTTCAGCGTGTTCCCAAGACAAGCTAAAGCTTGAACTCCAACTAGAACACGCCGAGCTGGTGCTCGGCGCTCCACTGTTGGAAATCCCCGCGCTCAAATCACTCGCGGAAAAACTGGCGCTGTTGCGCGAGCCGGACGAAAAGGAAAACCTCTCATCCGCAATGGCGGCGCGGCTTTACGCGACGACCTTAAAATCTTCCGTCAGCCGGCTGGAGGAATTCGCGGCGTGCCCGTTCAAGTTTTTTGTGAAGTCCGGCCTGCGCGCGAACGAGCGGAAAGTTTTTGAACTGGACGCCCGCGAGCGCGGCAATTTTCAGCACGATGTCCTCAAAGTTTTTCACGAACAGTTGCAGGCCGAAGGCAAACGCTGGCGCGACCTCGAACCGGCGGCGGCGCGTGAACGCATCGGCACGATTGCCGCCGCGCAGATGGAGTTGCATCGCGATGGCTTGTTTCGCGATTCGGCAGAAACAATGTTTGCGGCGCGCGCGCTGGCGGCGGCGTTGCAGGATTTTGTTGAGGTCATCGTCGGCTGGATGCGCGGGCAATATGAATTTAATCCGGCGGCGGCGGAGCTGGGCTTCGGCGGCAAGGACGATTCGCTGCCCGCTTGGGAAATTAATTTAAGCGACGGCCGCAAGCTCGCGCTGCAAGGCCGGATTGACCGCGTGGATTTGTGGCGGTCCTCGCCGACGGACAACCGCGAAGTTTTGGCGGTGGTTGTGGATTACAAATCCGGCGGCAAAAAACTGGATCCGTTGCTCGTTGAAAATGGAATCCAGTTGCAGTTGCTCGCGTATCTGGGGGCGTTGAAGAATTGGAGCGCCGAGCACCGGCTTGGCGTGTTTGGAAAAAATGAAGGCCGCGAACAAGCCGAGCCGGTGCTCGGCGCTCCGGGGCGAAAAATTATTCCCGCCGGTGCGTTCTACGTCAACCTGCGCGGCGAGTTCAAGGGCGGCGACACGCGTGATGAAATTCTTGGCGACGACGCAGCGCGCAAGCTGGCGTATCGCCACACCGGCCGCTTCGATGCGGGCGAGTTGCGGAAGTTTGACCGGCGCCCGGAGGTGACGAAGGGCGACCAGTTTAATTTTAAGTTGAACAAGGATGGCGGATTGCCGTCCAATTCCACGGAAGCGATTCCGAGCGAGGATTTCAACGCCCTGCTCAAACAAGTGGAAGAGCAGTTGCGCGGACTCGGTGAAAAGATTTTCTCCGGCGCGGCGGGAGTGGATCCGTATCGCAAAGGCAAATCAACGCCGTGCGAGTATTGCGATTACCGCGCCGCGTGCCGGATTGACGAGTGGACGCACGAGTTCCGCACTTTGAAATCATCCTCATCGTCATCCTCATGAATCAAATTTGAGGATGAGCATGAGGATGACGATGAGGATGAATTAAAAAATGAAAACAACTTTGAACATTTGCCTGCTGGCGGCGAGCCTCGTGGCAGCGGGCTGCTCGGCGGAATCCACCAACAGCCCGGCGGCGAGAAACAATTCCACCAACACGACCACCATGAAATTCCCACTGCAACGCACCGAAGCCGAATGGCGCAAACTTTTGACGCCGGAACAATACCACGTCCTGCGCGAGGCTGGCACGGAGCGCGCCTTCACTGGAAAATACTGGGAGACCAAGACGCCGGGCGAATATCACTGCGCGGCGTGCGGCGAAATTCTTTTCAAGTCGGATGATAAATTTGATTCGCACTGCGGCTGGCCGAGTTTCTCGGAAGTCGCGGCGCAGGGCAAAGTCATCGAACACCGCGATACAAGTTATGGCATGATTCGCACGGAAGTTTTGTGCGCGAACTGCGGCAGTCATCTCGGCCACGTCTTCGAGGATGGGCCGGGGCCGAAGGGGTTGCGCTACTGCATCAACTCCGCCTCGATTGATCTTGGAGATACAAATCTGCCGTCGTTCAAAAAGTAGGACAGGCGTCTCGCCTGTCCGGACGAGCGCACAGCGCGAGCATTGGGCATAGTGGCACAGGCTTCCAGCCTGTGAGTTTCAAACTTCAACCACCAAGCCAGCAACGTAGGATGAACTCACAGGCAAGATGCCTGTGCCACTACGCTCGTCGCTGCGCTCCTCGCGGACAGGCGAGACGCCTATCCTACTTTCTGACGTTCGCCGACGCGCGGAAAATCCGCAGCTTGCCGTAATCAATCTTGCCGCCGAGCGATTCAAAGACGCCGACGATGTTGCCCCAGCCGTTGCGGTCAAAGGCGGCGGCGACTTTCTGTTTTTCATCGGCGTTGAAAAATTGCTCCAAGTCCACCGGCTCGCCGCGTTCGATGCCTTCCGCGATGTGGCTCATAATTGTTCCCGTCGTCACGTCGCGGTCGCGCGCAATTTGTTCGACGCTCTGGCCGCTGCGGAAACGGCGCAACGTCTCGCGCGCGGAATCGCCCAGGCTTTTGCGCGGCGGCGGCGGCGCGGCTGGCGCGGCGAAGGAATCGTCGGCAAAAATCTGGCGGGCGTTCGTCTGCAAGTGCGCGGCGATCTCGCCGAGGAAGGCCGCGCCGAACTCGTGCAATTTCTTTTCGCCCACGCCGCTGATGCGGGAAAAATCGCGCTCGTTCGCTGGATAATTCCGCGCCATCTGCCGCAGCGCCACGTCGGAGAAAACGATGTAGGCGGGGACATCGCGCTCGTCGGCGAGGCGTTTGCGAAGTTCGCGCAGGCAGGCAAATAAAACTTCGTCGCAGGAAATTTCGCCGACGTGGCTGACGACGCTTTCCGGCGCGGTGACGGGCTTGGTGAGCGTGACCTTGGCGCGCGACTTGAGAATTGCCGCGCCAGCATTGGTCAATTCCAGCACAGAAAATTTCTCGGTGGTCTGCCGCAAAAAGCCGAGGCGGATCAGTTCGCGTCCAATCGCCGCCCACTCGGGGCGGCTGTGTTCCT
>JAYVQV010000471.1:0-4617 GCA_043776855.1 Limisphaerales bacterium
CGAGGCGCTGCCGCCAGCCTTCGTCATCTATGGCGCGACCCTCATTGAAGATTGCAAACACAATGTGGCGGAGGCGTGCCGTTCGTTGCGGCGGCAATGGCATTCGGGGTTAAACCATCGTGGCCGGGCCGAGGCGGTGCCGGGCTACGACTGGAAAAATCGTGATGCAAAAAAAGTTCCGGCGGGCTGGACGGAAAATAATTTGAGCCGGCACATCAGCCGCGAGTTCAAGGCGCGTGAACTGTCGTCGGAGTTTTTATCGTTCTGGAAAATGCTGTGCGAGCTGCACCAGCGCGTGACGAGCAACGCGCGGCGGCAACTGCTGCAAATCTGGACGGCGAAACTTCCCTTCGAGATTTCCGGCCACGCTTATGAAATGATTCCGGGCTATGCCGACTGGCCGGCTGCCGATCCGCGCACCGACCTTCCGGCGGGTTGGACGGAAAGCAATCTGAACCGCAACACGCCGGATGAATATGAATTGACGGCGGCGCGCATCGGCATCAAGGCGGCGGGCAACCTCGGTTTCAAAATCCGCACCTCGCGTCTCGGCCTGCGTCTCGGCGAGTTCATGGAGTTCGATGATCACGAGTTCAACGTGAAGGTGAATTTCCCCGGCCAGCAACGCGCGCTGCGTCCGCGTTGTTTCGGCGCGGTGGATGCGTTGACGGATTGCATGTTCTCGATGGTGATCAAACCGACCTTCTGGGACGCGGAGGCGGAGATGAAGCGCACCCTGACGGAACGCGACTTCATGTGGTTCATCGTGGCGGTGCTGACACATCGTGGTTATCGCGCAGACATCGGCACGATGCTGTTGTGCGAGTGGGGAACCTCGGCGATCCGGGGCAACCAAAAATTAAAAATTGACGACCCGCTGCGCGATGATTTTGAGAAACGGATTTTTGACTGCACCGGCGGCAAGGTGCGCGTGGATCGCGGCGGACGGTTTCGCAAGGCGGCGAATGCCGGGCAGTTCGCGCCGCCGACCGGCGGAAATTTCCGGTTCAAGCCGCACGTCGAACAATTTTGGCGGATGCTGGATGACTGGCTCGACGCGTTGAAAGGACAGGTCGGCAAGGGGCGCGATTTCGCGCCGGAAGAAATGGAGCGGGCCGATGCCTACAACAATAAACTTTTGAAAGCGGCGCGCGCGATGGGCGCGGAGCAGGCGGGCAAATTAATCCTCCCGCGCATGACGTTCGCGGAGTTCACGCAAGCCGCGAACACGGTGATGAACCTGGTCAACGACGACCGCGACCATGAATGCAATTCGTGGAATGAATGTGGTTTCGTAACGAAGGAATATCGCGCGCTGGAAAATGCGCCGTGGCAATCGCTGGCGTTGCTCGGCAGCGAATCCGCCGAGACGCAAAACGCGGTGATGGAAAACGACCTGCTCTTTCGCGCGCGGCGCATGTCGCGCATGGAGGCCGACCGCAAACATCAGACCGAATTGACGCCGCTGCCGATGATGATGATCCCCGCGTTGGTCGGTGAAAAATTTGCCCGCGACCCGGTTCCGGTGCGCAATGGGAAATTTGAGATTCAAGACAAGAACGAATTTTGTTCGCCCGACGCGCTGGTTTTTCTGGCGGTGGACGCCGCCGGGCATCCGCTGCGCGAAGGCGATAAATTTATTCCCTACGTCAACCCCATGTCACCAGACGCGCTGGTGATCTGCGATGCGCGCGGTGCGGTCGTGAGCGTTTGCCCGCCTGATCTGCAACCGGCGCGCAACGACGAGGCGGGCATCCAGCGCGCGATGGGCGTCAAGAATCATTGGCAGGCCGCGAAGCTCGCGCCGCAGCGCGAGCGCCACGCGGCGGCGGGCGTAGGTGTGGAATTCATGCGCGAGCATAATGCCGCCGTGGAAACGAACCGACGGCCACCACTCACCGGCGAGCAAAAGCGCGAAGGCCGCGCCGCCGCCGAGGACATTCTCTCGGCGAATGATGAAGTTAAGGATGAAGAAACAATTTCCGGCGGTGCGGGCGACGCGCTGCTGGAGGCACTAGGGTGAAAAACTGAAAGCTGAAACCTGAAACTTGAAACCTGAAACTTGAACCAAAAAAAAGGAGACACAATGAGCGACAAAAAAGAAACCACGGACAGTCTTGAACGGACAATCTCAATCACGCTCGGCGCGATGGAACCGCCGCCATCGAAGCAATTGCGAAATCTTAAAATCCCAATCTCGAAAGACAAGCTGCGCGTCCTCGATAAACTAGCCGATTCTTTGACGTGGTGCTTCCTGCATAAAATCTACAACGAAACAGAGCATCGGCGCGGACAACAACGGCTGATGAAGCAAATCGAAGAATATATCTACGAGGCGGCTAACAATAAAACCTTGGAAGTCAGCCGCGCCTAACATCTTTATTTTATGAGCGACAAAAAAGATAACGGACTGAAGGACACGACCCCGCAGCAGCAGTTGACCGCGCGCATTTCTGGCGATGTGGTGAACCGGGCGACGCAAGACTTGCCGGACAACCAGCGCAGCGCCATCCGCCGCCTGCACGCGCACTACGTTGAGCACAACCTGACGCTGGCGGAGACGGGCAAGCTGATTGATTACAGCGACGCGACGATCACCACTTTGTTTCGCGGCAAGTTCGAGGGCAGCCTGGACAACGTGACGCTGGCGATCCGCAAGTTTTTTGAACTGCTGGACGAACGCAGCACGAGCAAAAAACTTCCCTTCATCACCACGGACCTGACGCAGCGCATCTGGCGCGTGTGCGGGAGCGCGTTGGAGTTTCAAAAAATCGCCTTCATCTTCGGCGACCAACAGATCGGCAAAACCGAGGCGCTCAAAGCGTATCGCGATGCGCACAATCACGGCTCGACGATTTATGTGCGGATGCCGACGGGTGGGGCGCTGGGCAATTTCCTGATTGAGATGGCGCCGACGTTGCGCATTGGCGAGAACTATTCCATCAGCCGCCTGCGCGAGAAATTGAAGAGCGCGTTTGATGACCGGATGTTGTTGATCGTGGATGAGGCGCACGCCTGCATCAAGGAGCACGGCCGCAGCCAGCGCAGCGTGGAGACGATTGATTTTATCCGCGAGATTTTTGACGAGAAGCAATGCGGCGTGGTGATCTGCGCGACGAATGTTTTTCGCGACGCAATGGACGGCGGCAATCTTTACAAAATTTTGCGCCAGACGAAGCGGCGTCGGCTCTGTTCGCTGCAACTGCCAGCGACACCTTCGCAAAATGATTTGAACACGTTCGCCGCTGCTTACGGCCTGCCGCCGAGCAAGGATGAGACGCGCGTGTTGGAGCAGCGCCTGGTGAATGACGAGGCGCTGGGGATGTGGCTCACGTTGCTGCGCATGGGCGCCAAGGTGGCGACGAAACGCAAGGAGCGGATGAACTGGAATCATGTGCTGTTGGCCGAGGCGGGCTTGCGGGATTTGGAAGCGGCCAAGTGACCAGCCAGCGTGACGCTGGACCCATATTTTATGAACACCGCCACATTTCTGACCGCGCAGACGACGCAATGGCTTTGGAAAACCGAAGCGATGCAGCGGATGGCCGTGGCGTTGGTGGAACTGGCGTTGGCGCTCCCGGAATTTGCGGCGGATGATCTGCCGGCCGATCTGGCGCACGGCGGCAGCGGGATCGCGGGCAGCATCATGAGCAAGCTGGCGGATAACGGCATCATCACGCGCGTGGGCGCGCAGGTGGGCGGCGATTTTCTCCAGAAGCTGCGCGCGAGCAAGGCGGAAGGTCGCAAGGGTTCGCCCATCGGCGTCTGGCGATTGTCCGACCACGTGAAGGCGGAAAGTTTTCTGCGCGCGAAACATTCACATCGCGAACTGGCCCAAGCCGATTTAGCCATCAGTTAAAACAACAAAAAACCAACATTAACGGAGGATAAAATGTCACTTTTAGAAGCTATATCACCGACTGCGCGCACGGTTTTGAAGCGCGACAAAATCATCAAGGACATCATCGAGCGCGATGATGATCCGCCGATGACGCGCAAGCCTTATCGCGCGTGGCTGGAATTTTTGAGCGCGGATGACTTGGTCGAATATCACGGCATCGTAAAAAAGTGCCATCCCAAAACTCGTCGCCCGGCGGCGAACAATTTATGAACGCAGAAATTACCATCGTCCAAAACCGGTTCCTGAAACTTTACCGGGAACATCACGCGTATCTCGCGGGCACGCCGACGCAGTTCTTGAATGATCTGCAACACGAGGCGGGCGAGCTGCGCCGCCACGACGTTTTCAGCGTGCGCGTGGGCGCGGAGGTGAACCATGCCGCCGCGACCATGATCCTAGAACAACGGGGGCGCAACGAAAATCATCTGGCGCGGCTGCGGGAATTGCAACGGCGTTACAGCGCGTGCGAGGAGTCCAACAATGAGGACGGCTGCGCGCGAATTCAGGAATTGATTGACAATGAGAACGCGCGGTGGATCGCCTGCGGCGGTCAGTAATTTTTTAACCGCGAAACCAACGAACCATCCAAATGAAAAATAAAATCCTGATCCTTATCAGCAGCGTGGCGCTGCTCGCCGGCTGCGCTGGCGCACCGAAATATGCGGGCTGCACGCTGCTGAAATTTCCGAACGCGCCGGACGCGGTGCTCTGCGCGC
>JAYVQV010000472.1:0-4615 GCA_043776855.1 Limisphaerales bacterium
TCCTCGACGTTGAGCGCCTGCATGAGGTTATACATCTCGTCGTTCTTATACATCACGTCGCGCTTGAGATCCCAGACATTCAGCGGCTTGCCCTTGAGCACGAAGACGGCTTGATTATTCACGTCGCGGCAGCTCGTGATGGAGCCGGCGGCAGATTGACCTTCGCAGATGAAAACCATAGAGCCTTTGCCCTTTTCCTTTTTCTTGTCGAAATGATTTTTGCAGTCCTTCAACTGCGGAATCCGAAACGTGATCGCCTTCGCGCGGTCGCGCGCGAGCTTTTTCACATTCTGCAATTCCTTCCGCAACTCCTGCGTGTCCTTGACCTTCGCCATGATCGTCTCGGCGATGGTTTTGTTGCGCTGGAAAAAATGCAGCAACTCCTCGCGAACGTTGTTGACGAGCTCGGTGCGGATTTCCGTGTTGCCCAGTTTATTTTTTGTCTGCGACTCGAACAACGGATCTTTCAAGCGAATCGCCACCGCGCCGACCATGCATTCGCGCACGTCGTCGCCTTCATACTTGCCGCCGCAATATTCGTTCACCGCCTTGAGCAAGCCCTCGCGGAACGCGCTCAAATGCGTGCCGCCGTCGCTGGTGAACTGGCCGTTCACGAACGAGAAAAACGTTTCGCCGTAACGCGAATTGCTGTGCGTGAAACAAAATTCCAACGTCTTGCCGGAATAATGCAGCGGTGAATAAATCGGCTCGCTGCCGTCCGTGCCGAGTTCTTCCATCACCAAATCCATCAAGCCGTGGCGCGATTGAAACGTTTTCGGCTCGGCAAATTGTGGCGTGTTGAGAATCAGCTTCAGCCCGGTGTTGAGGTAGCTGTAATGGCGCAACCGGCGCTCGACGTGCTCCATGCGGAACTCGCTGCTCTTAAAGATTTCTTCATCCGGCTCGAACTCGATGAATGTGCCGTTCGGTTCCTTCGTCTTGCCCGTGTCTTCCTTTTTCAGTTTGCCGATCTTGAAACTCGCATCCGCAAATTCGCCCTCGCGATGACTGCGGACGAAAAAGTTTTTCGACAGCGCATTGACGGCTTTCGTCCCGACGCCGTTCAAGCCGACGCTGAATTGGAAAACCTCGTCGTTGTATTTCGCGCCGGTATTTATTTTAGAAACGCAGTCCACGATTTTGCCGAGCGGAATACCGCGACCGTAATCGCGCACGGAAACCTTGTTGCCATCCAGCGTGATCTCGACCTCCTTGCCGTGGCCCATGATGTATTCATCAATCGCATTATCCACGACCTCCTTGAGCAAAACGTAGCAGCCATCGTCCGGGTGCGCGCCGCTGCCGATGCGGCCAATATACATTCCGGTGCGGAGCCGGATGTGTTCGAGCGATGACAGCGTTTTGATTTTGCTCTCGTCGTAAACTGCTTTTGTTTTTTCAGCCATAGAAATTTTGTGGCGTGAAATTAAACGAAGCGCGGAAAATGGAAATGCGAAAGTGCGTTGAACTGGTTTGAATTGGACGGCTCTCCGTTTCCTTGTCAAAATGGCGTTCATGACAAACCGCCAACGCTTTCTCGCCGCCGCGCGTTGCCAGCCGGTGGATCGTCCGCCGGTTTGGCTGATGCGCCAGGCCGGCCGCGCGCTGCCGGAATATCGCAAGCTCAAGGAGACTTACACTTTCGTCCAGCTCGTCCAGAATCCCGAACTCGCGGTCGAAGTGACGCTCCAGCCCGTGCGCCGGTTCGGTTTCGATGCCGCGATTTTGTTCAGCGACATCCTTGTGATTCCTGAAGCGATGGGTCAGACGTATCACTTCAAGGAGACTGGTGGCGTGCAAATGGACTTCGCCGTGACGAGCAAGGCCGACATCGAAAAACTTTCTGTCGAGCGCGTCGTGGAGCGTTTGAGTTACGTTGATAAAGCGCTGCGAATGTTGCGGCAGGAACTCGGTGACGAAACCGCGCTCATCGGTTTCAGTGGCTCGCCGTGGACGCTCGCGACGTTCATGATGGAAGGCGCGAGCGTGCCGAAATACAGCCGCGCACTGCAACTGTTCCGCGAAGACCCGAAAACTTATTTCGCGCTCGCTGAAAAACTGACCGCCGCCGTCACTGCCTATCTGCAAATGCAAATCGCCGCCGGCGTGGATGCCGTGCAAATTTTCGACAGCCACGGCGGGCATCTGTTGCCCACGGAATTTCAGGAAGCCAGCGGGCGCTGGATGGCGGAGATCATCGCCAGCGTCGGAGCGCCGAGCACCCGCTCGGCTCGTTCCGACAATTCCCAACGTGCCGAGCAGGTGCTCGGCGCTCCGCCCGTCATCGCGTTCTCGCTCGGCACGCATGGCAACTGGCCGGATTTGATTTCGTCCGGCGCGAATGTTCTGGGCATTGACTGGCAAACTTCGATGAGTGACGCGCGAAAAATAATTCCGCCACACATCGCGATGCAGGGAAATTTGTCGCCCGCGCTCATCGTTGAAGCCACGCCGGAAGTTGTCGCCGTCGAGACGAAGAAAATTCTCGAAGCCATGCGCGGACGCCCCGGCCACATCTTCAACCTCGGCCACGGCCTGACACCGGGCGCGAAGCTGGAGAACATCGCGGCTCTCGTGGAGACGGTGAAAGGTTTCAAATGAAGCCAAGATTTTTGTTCAACGCCCGCCCTCACCCTAACCCTCTCCCCCGGGGAGAGGGAACAGCGTCGGCGCATTTCGGAAATTTCGTCAGCCAGCTTGGCAAATCCAGCCGCTTGATTCTTCGAGCGGCGGCGAGCGGTTCCCCCTCTCCTGGGGGAGAGGGCCGGGGTGAGGGCGGTCGTGAATCACAAGCTCTCTTTCAAATCGCATGAAGACGCTGAACGTCAATCTCGACTTGGTGAAGAAATACAACGTGGCCGGGCCGCGTTACACCAGCTATCCGCCCGCGACGAAATTCACCGACACGATTTCGTGGCCGCAGCTTTCCGAAAAAATCGAAGCCAACAACCAATCGCCGCGCGACCTCTCGGTTTATTTTCACATCCCGTTCTGCGAAACGCTCTGCTGGTTCTGCGGCTGCACCACCGTCATCACGACCAATCACGACAAGGGCAAAGACTACATTGATTATCTTGGCCGCGAAGTCGCGCGCATGAAACCGCTGCTCAACGCGCAACGCAAAGCGGTTCAACTCCATTTCGGCGGCGGCTCGCCCACGTTTTTGCGCCCGGACGAAATCCGCCGCCTCGGCGAAATCATCCACAAGCATTTCACCTTTTCGCCGGACATCGAAGCGAGCGTCGAGGTTGATCCGCGTCGGCTCACGCGCGACCACTTGGTGGCGTTGCGCGAGATCGGTTTCAACCGCGCCTCGATGGGCGTGCAGGATTTTAATCCCCAGGTGCAGGAGGCGATTCACCGCATCCAGCCGCGCGCGCTGACGCAGCAGGCGATGGATTGGATGCGCGAACTCGGCTTCGGCTCCATCAATCTGGATTTGATCTACGGCCTGCCGTTTCAGACGACGGAAACTTTTCGCGAGACGATTGACACCGTGCTGGAAATGAAGCCCGACCGCCTCGCCGTGTTCAGCTACGCGCACGTTCCATGGATCAAGCCCGCGCAGAAAATTTTAGAGGAAAAAATTCTGCCCACGCCGGAGTCAAAACTCGAAGTGCTGAAGCTCGTCATCGAAAAACTCACGGCGGATGACCAATACGTTTACATCGGCATGGATCACTTCGCGAAGCCGAACGACGAGCTGACGATTTCGCAGCGCGAGAAAAAATTGCAGCGGAATTTTCAAGGCTACAGCACGCGCGCCGGTTCGGACATCTACGCGTTCGGCATGAGCGGCGTCTCGCAAATTCCCGAAGCCTACTGGCAAAACGAGAAGGAACTGCCGAAGTATCAGACTGCCGTGGACGCGGGCAATGTGCCGTTGCACAAGGCGTATTTCGTAACCGACGAGGACAAGCTCCGCCGCGAAACCATCATGCGGACAATGTGCGACCTCTCACTCGACTTCGCCGCGATGTCGCAAAAGCTCGGCATCAACTTCGAGCAGCATTTTGAAAAGGAACTCGCCTCACTCGCGCCGTTTGCCGCCGACGGTTTGGTGAAACTCAAGCCCGGCGGCCTCGAAGTCACTGATGCCGGACGCCTTTTTATCCGCAACATTGCGATGTGTTTCGACAACACGCTTGGCGCAGCGAATGAGCGGAGACATTCCAAGACGATATAAAGACGCATTTATGTCAGAGACTAAAGCCAAGAGAGGAATTGAAATTCAGAATTCTATCCGGCGTATTCTTTTTGAGGAGTGGGATCCCATTGGCGTGAACAATAATGAAAATTTGTCAGATGAGTATGATTCTTACATTGCGCCAGTTTACAGAATTTTGGCAGGGAATCGTTCGGAGGAATCTTTGATTGATTGTCTTTTCATACGAGAACATGAAGTGATTGGGCTTGGATGCAAAGATCGCGAGATGTTGCGGCCCGTTGCTCGAAGGCTTCTGATACTTGATGTTAAACTTTGAAATGGGTTAAGCTAACGCTGCCATGAAACAAACCGACCAGGAGACCGACGAACTTTTCCGCGAGCAATGCCGGCGGCAGATGGCGCGGCCTTTGGCGGACCGCATCAAATATGGTTTCAACCGCGTCTATA
>JAYVQV010000473.1:0-4610 GCA_043776855.1 Limisphaerales bacterium
GATTGCAGCGCGCGCGCGGTCTTTTCGCTCGTCTCGCCGGCGCCGATGACGAGGACTTCGTGTTCGGCGAGGTTGCTGAAAATTTTCTCCGCGAGTTCCACCGCCGCCGACATCACGGAAACGCTGCCGCGCTGGATGTTCGTCTCAGTGCGGATGTGCTTGGCGACGTTGAACGCGCGCTGAAACGCTCTGTTCAACTGCGCGCCAGTGTGCTGATGCTTAAACGCCAGTTCGTAGGCCGACTTGAGTTGTCCGAAAATTTCCGTCTCGCCGATGACCATCGAGTCGAGGCCACAGGCGACTTTGAACAAATGATGCAGGCTGTGCGGTTCGGCGATGGTGTAAATTGAATCATCCGCTATTGGAACGCCGAGCACCGGCTCGGCCGGTCGCTGTTCTTCGCCGAAACTGGCCGAGCTGGTGCTCGGCGCTCCGGCAATTCCGTGATGCGCGATGAGAAATTTTTTTAATTCGGCAAACGCGGCGTCCGGCGCCAGCGCAGTGACAGCGTAGATTTCCACGCGGTTACAGGTGGAAAGAATCGTGGCTTCAGTCGCGAGGCCGGAATCGCGCAGGGCTTTGAGCGCGCCGGGAATTTTCTCGTCCGCAAAAGCAAAACGCTCGCGCAGTTCGACGGGCGATGTGCGGTGGCTCAAGCCGATGACGACGACGCTCATGCGCGGGTGACAAGTGACAAGTGATCCGTGACGGGCGACGAGGGCATTTCCCGATGTAACGGCGAGTTCAAGTTTGTAATCCAAAACGTGAGCAACAAAAATACAAAAACAATGACGACGACGATGGCAAAACGCCGCGCGGAACGGCCAAAAAATTTATGCGCGACCAATGCCTCCAGATAGGCGATCCAAATCAAAGCCGACCACAGCACTTTCGCGTCGGCAAAATACGAAAGGCCTTCCTTGCGCGGCAGCAGCCAGCCGGTAATGAGACCAATCGTCAACAACACAAAGCCGACCGCGACCAGCCGCGTGGTGATGAGTTCCAGCCTTTGGATGGAAGGGAGAAATGAAAGCAGCGCGCGGAGCTTGTGCAGTTTCAAATCGCGCTGCTCGACGAGGAACATCATCGCCGCGACCGCCGCGAGGCCGAACGCGCCGTAGGCTTGCAGAATCGTCGCCGCGTGCAGGCTGCGGAGTGCGCCGGAAAATTCCGGCTTCGGCCCGTGCGGCGGATCCAGCGACGGCATGAGCGCAAACACGCCGACGGTGAACAGCAACGGCGCGGCGAAGGCGCAGATGAATTTGAAGCGCGGCATCAGCGCAGACACCAGCGATGCGAGGCCGAGCGCCCAGAGCAGGAACGTCGTCGCTTCGTAGAGATTGTTGACGGGGCAGGCGTTGAGCGAGAGGCCGCGCTTGAACATCGCGAGCGTGTGCAGCGCCACGCCGGCGGCGAGCAGGAAATAATTCACCCAGTCATCGCGGCGAAAACCTTTGCGCCAGAGAAAAACCGAATAGAGAGTTGCCAGTCCGTAAAACATCACGGCGAGCAGAAAGCAATGTCGGTCGGTGAACCAAGCCATGCGGAAAGTTTAGACAGGATTGACAGGATTTTACAGAATTCAATTCCAGCAAAAATTCCCCGCTCGCCACGTCGCGCGGTTTGATTTAGTTTCGCGCCATGACGGAACTTCCGAAACCCGAAGTCATTTTCACGCACGAAAGCGATCTGGACGGCTACATCGCCGGCGCGTTGCTGCAACGGCTCGCGAAAAAAATGCACGGCGCGGACGTGCCGCTGGAGGCGTATCACTACAATTATTGGAAGGCGCGCGAGCTGCGCGAGAAGGCCGCGTGGGTCACGGACTTCACGTTCGAGACGCGGCTGGACAAGGCGGACTGGGTGATCATTGACCATCACACCACCGAGGCGCAGCCGAAAAACGCGCGGCTCATCCACGACCTTACCAAATCCGCCGGACTGCTCTGCTACGAAATCTGCAAGGAACACGGCCTCGGTTCGCCCGCGCTCGACCGGCTCGTGCATCTGAACAACGTTGCGGATTTGTTTTTGGAAGATGATGCTGATTTTGGGCTGGCCTGTGATTATGCGAACCTCGTCAAAGTTTATCAGTTCTGGAATCTACATTCGCTCATCGGCAATGACATTGAAAAACTTCTCGACCATCCGCTGCTTGAAGTCATGGCGGTGAAACGGCGCGTGGAAGACCCCATCGGTTTTGAGTGGAGTAAAAATTTCGTGACGGAACTTTCGCCGACCGTCGGCTACGTCGAGACCGTCATCGGCAACACGAATCTGGTCGTCCACCAGTTGCTCGAAAAGCGAGCGACGAAATTTCCCGTGCTCGTCACGCTGTTCAAGCGTGCTAACAATCTGGTCATCGCCAGCTTCCGCAGCCGCAACGGCGAGGCGTTGAAAGTAGCGGAAAAACTACAGGGCGGCGGCCACGCGAACGCCTCGGGCGCGCTGCTGCCGAAATCCGTGAAGAACATCCCCGACGCGGTAGATTATTTGCGCCTCATCTTGGCACCGAAGGCGAGCGCGCCGCTGAACACGCTGGAAAGTTTGTTTGCGGGGATTGAAGTGGGGAAGAAATAATTTCGCGCGGTCATGCCACTTGCAATTGGCCGCTGCTTTGTTAAGTTGCCTGCATGACAACGGACGTTGTTGAAATTCCCGTGTCGGTGCTTTCCTCAATGGAAACGCTGGACGAACTTCAGGACTGGCTCACGGCGCAGAATCCCAAGGTGATGGCGGAGCTTCGCGCGGCCCGCAAGGAAGACCTCGCCGGTGAATTCAAAACTTGGAAACCGCGTCATTCTCCATGCCCTACCGGGTCGAAATAGGCGCGAAGGCCGATGACCAGCTTGCTGGATTAGACTCTGCCATCGGTGCGGGCGTCGAAAGGAAAATTCTCTGGCTCGCGAAAAATGCCGAGGTAATGATTCATCGCCGCCTCGTTGGGATGCCGGAGGAACTCGCTGGACTTTGCAAGCTGCGCATCGGCGACTGGCGGGTGCTTTACTGGGTTTATCATCCCGAAAAAATCATCCGCATCTATCGCATCCAGCACCGCTCCGAAGTCTATCGGGATTTTTAACGGCGGATTACCTGCGCCTCATCTTGCGGCTGAAGGCGAGCGCGCCGCTGAACACGCTGAAAAATTTGTTTGCGGGGATTGAAGTGGGGAAGAAGTAATCTGGATGGAGCGAGCCTTCGGCTGGTGGAGTTTGTCGCGCTGCGACAAACTATGCCTGCGGAGCAGGCACTTTGAGGTGTGAAAATTTCCAACCGTTTGATTCCGTCGCCTGACGCTCCGCTCGGCGACGGGCTGGCTCGCAGCGCGAGCCAGCCCACCACACCCACCATCACCATCTTAAAATCAGCGCCGCTCTCAATCTGAAAATTTTGGCCGTTCAGCATCGCCGAAATAGACAAACGGCCAGTCTTGTGGGCGCTCAACAAGTTTTGCACGGACGGGATTTTCCAGAATGTAATCCACCTTTTGGCGACGGCTTTCATCGTGACGCAGCCGGTGTTCAAAAAAGTCTTCCTGCCATTTGATTCCAGCCGCCTTCGCCGTCCACTCTTTCCATTTGCTGACGATGAGCCGGATGGGTTTGTCCGAAGGCGGGAACGACAGCAGCGCGTGCAGATGATCGGGCATTAAAAGAAAAACGTGAGGCCACCAGAGAAATTTCTCCTGCCGGTGCTGAACGGTCTCAAATAATTTTTCCGCCATGTCCGGCAAGGCCAGTTGATTTTGAAACCGCTTTTCACAGTTGATGGTGATGAAGTAAATTTCCTGGTGCGGATTCACCCACAAAGGAATCCCATGCGGAAGGCGCTTGCGCGGCAGCGGGTTCACGGTGCCAAAACTAAACTGACACCGTGAGACTCCGCAATCACAGATTACCGGCGCATGGCACACCGTGGTGGATTGGCAGAGGGTTGGTGGAGTTTTTCGCGCTGCGAAAAACCCGTCACCGAGCGCAGCGTCAGGCGACGGAAACGAACGCAGGGCAATGTTTCAAATTTTCACACGCCACAAAATATCCACGCCTCAAAGTGCCTGCTCCGCAGGCAGACAGGGTCGCAGCGCGACCCTGTCCACCTGTCAAAAGCCAACCGCGCGCCAGAAAAGGCTCGACAAGTTTTTACGGCACGCGCAGCTTGAAACTTGTGAAGTATGAACAACATTAAAGAACGTCCACTCAACCAAGAGGAACTTGCAGAGTTTGAGGCTTACAATCAAAAGGGTATTCAGCTACTTGGTGTCTCTGACGTAACAGAGCCATCAGTCATCGTCAAAGCAGTTGATGTATTTGTTGATGCTTGGCAAGACAAGCGGCGTGGCTTGCTTGGCAAATTACGATTCCGATCAGGAAACCCTGTGGAAACAGCCCTCGCATTAGGCATTGTTTGGGGCAATCAAATCGTGCGTCACTTTCAGTGGTCGTGGGTATGTGTGGACACAGAGGACAATGAGCTTTATGGCGTTGTATCTCCAGACCGTTCAGCCATCATCTACGTCGGTGTAAATTTCTTTCTGTAAATTGCTTTTCTTCCATCTGTCCTGCCCCTTTCGGGGTGAGACGGAGTGAAGGCGAGCGGAGCGAGCCGAACGG
>JAYVQV010000474.1:0-4558 GCA_043776855.1 Limisphaerales bacterium
CGTGGCGCAAACCGTTTTCACCGACCTCGCGCGCAAGGCCACCGCGCTCGCCCGCCGCGAATCACTCACCGGCTGGCTCTACACCAGCGCGCATTTTGCTGCGGCAAAAATTGTCCGCACCGAAACCCGCCGCCGCGACCGCGAGGAAAAATTTATGCGCGAACCCACGAATGATAGTGGGACCGGCGTCTCGCCGGTCCAGTCCGCGAATGAAATCGAATGGGAAACTCTCCGTTCCGCGCTCGACGCCGCCATGCACGAACTCAAGGAGGCTGACCGCGAAGCCATCCTGCTGCGCTATTTTGAGAACCGTCCCTTCGCCGAAGTCGGCGGAAAACTGGGTCTCAACGAAAACGCCGCGCGGATGCGGGTGGAACGTGCGCTGGAAAAATTGCGCGGCGTGTTTGCCAAGCGCGGCGTCGCCGTCACCGCCTCGCTCGCCGCCGTGATTTCGGCGAATGCAGTTCAAGTCGCGCCTGCAAGCTTGGTTGCGCCAATCGCAACGACGGCCATCGCCACCGCCGGAGCCGGGACTTTTACGATTATGAAATTGCTGGCTGCGACTAAATTAAAAATCGGCTTGGCGGTGCTTATCGTGGCTGGCGGCGCGACCATCTTCATGCTCCAACGACAGGCGCAGGAAAAACTGCACGGCGAAAACTCGGCTTTGTCACAGCAGCTTGCCCAAATGCAAACCGGCAACGAAAGCTTGTCTAACCGTCTCGCCGCCCTAGTAGATTTGCAGAAGCTGTCGGAAAAGCAGTTGAATGAATTAATGAAATTGCGCGGGGAAGTCGGGTTGTTAAAAAATAAAACTGCGATGCTGGCTAAAGAAAATGAGGCTTTGAAAAAGCAGCTTAAAAATCGTCCCGACCTTAATTCTGGTTCCGAAACTAATTTAGCAGCCGCAGGTCAACTTCATGTTAAGGCGCGTTTCATTTCGCTGCCGAAAAATGCGCTTGCGGGATTTGGTGGCATTTTCGGATCACAAGCTATCGAGAGCGAAAATTTCAAGGGAATTTTGAATGATGAGAATTTCAGATTTGTTTTGAAACAATTTGAGAAACTGGAAGGAGTGGAAACTCTGGGAGAACCCGAGGTCGTTACGACCAGCGGACGACAATGTCAGATGAGAGCTACCGAAATAGTCACCGTGATTACCAACACCGCATTCATTGATACCGATGATTATGGAACCGAAACAGTCGAGACGGGACCAGTTCTAGATGTCGTTCCTCAAGTTTTGCCCGACGGCGATACAGTTACCCTGGCGGTGACTGCTTCATACACGGATTTTTTAGGTTATGACAAAAAGACGAACATTACCCAGTTTCACACAAAGAGTGGGAAGATCGTGGATTTGCGGGGGGTATCGCCTTTGTTCGACGTTTCAGAAACGACCGCTTCGGTAAATTTATGGGATGGTCAGACCTTGGTGCTAAAAATGAATCGCAAGTCGGCACTGGCCCATACCGCGCCAACGGAAAATTTGAGCAGCGAGAAAGTAAAGACGGTTGAGCAAGTCATACTGGTATTTGTAACGGCAGACTTGGTTGACCCGGCTGGTAATAAAGTTCATAGCCGAGACGAAATGTCATCAAAGAAGGATACGGTTCCGTCACAACCGCCACCCGCTTTTCCCTCACAGATACCGGCAGCTTCAAATTAAAATCTGATGCGCGCCACGCCGCTTTCGCCGGGCGGCAAAAATTCACGCCCACAGTTTTTCCGGGTAGTCGCCTTTCGCAATCAGCTTGCGGATGCTCTCGACGACTTGCGGGCGGTCTTCGCGATACGTCACGCCAAACCACGAATCGCCGGAGCGCAGCACTTGGCACTTGGCCCGGCCGCTCGTCACGAGGTCGCCCACGGTCGCGGGAATGTAGCACTCGGATTTCTGCTCGCCGCCCGCGCGCTGGAGAAATTTCTCAAACTCCACTTTGAGCTGCGGAAAGATGGCCGGGGTGAAGCCCCAGAAATTCATCGAGACCGCCTCGTCGCCGGTGAGCTGGGTGAGCTTGCCGTCCGGGCCGGTGTCTTTTGCGCCGTGGCCGTCGCGCTCGATCTTCATCAGTTCGACGATGTGGGTGAGGTAATTATTCGCATCCACCCGCGAGACGCCGCGCGCCACGGTGCCGAAATCCGACAGCGTGTTTTTCAAAATGAAGCCGACCATCGCGTAGTCCGGCGTGCCGGAGGTGAGATGTTGCGCGAGGACTTGGTAAGCCTGCTGCCCGTAAAAATCATCGGCGTTGATGGCGGCGAAATTTTCCTTCACCACACCCTCGGCCATGAGAATCGCGTGCGTCGTGCCCCACGGTTTCGTGCGTCCGGCGGGCAGCGTGTAAGGCGCAGGCAGCTTGTCGAGTTCCTGATAGGCGTATTCCACGGCGATGCGTTGCTCAAAACGTGTGCCGATGATTTCGCGGAACTGCGCCTCAATGTCCTTGCGGATGACGAAGACGAGCTTGCCAAAACCCGCGCGCATGGCGTCGTAGATGGAGTAGTCAATGATGGTCTCGCCGTGCGGGCCGACGGGATCAATCTGTTTGAGTCCGCCGTAGCGGCTGCCCATGCCGGCGGCGAGAACGAGCAAGGTCGGTTTAGTCATGCGCGTGATTTTAATTTGATGAAAAGAATTGTCGAGCGCGCAAAACTTTCTAGGCACCCCCATTTTAGCCGGAACCATGCAGTAGAAAAATGGGGAGCGCAGCCGCCCCGGCTGTCGTTCGGCGCGCCCTCGCGCCGAACTCGAATGCACGGAGACCAACCAGAGGATGTTTGGTTTTCGTCCGTTCGGGCGGGCCGCGCGGGCGCGACCCGCTGCGCCCGAGGCGGGCGCGCTCCCCCATTCAACGGCATAGATTCGGCTTAACCGGAACCACGCCGTCGGAAAAGGCCGGACAAACGCAGAGACGCAGAGAACGCAGAGCGCCGCAGAGATTTTTGGAAGCAAAGCCAACCCACTGACTGATGCCTGAAATCATCCGATGGTTTTCTCTGCGAACCTCTGCGTTCTCTGCGCCTCGGCGTTTATCGGATTGTTTTTCAACTGCATGAATTCGGTTTAGTGTGAGTTGGCAGATGATGAATTTTGAATTCGCCTCGCGCCAGTTTCGTTGTTAGCTTGGCGGCACTATGTCCTCCGACGAAATTTTAATGGAAGCCGAAGAGAAGATGATCAAGACCGAGTCGGTCGTCGTGCAAGGCTTCACCGGCGTCCGCACCGGCAAAGCTTCCGCGTCGCTCATCGAAAACATCCAGGCCGAAGTCTATGGCTCCATGATGCGCCTGCGCGAACTCGGCAGCATCACCTCGCCCGAACCGCGCCAGCTCGTCATCACGCCGTGGGACAACGGCGCGCTCCAGCCCATCGAGAAGGCGCTGCAGAAAGCCAACCTCGGCCTCTCGCCCGTGGTGCAGGGTCGCCTCATCCGGCTGACGTTTCCTGAATTGAGCACCGAACGCCGCGTGGAATTTGTGAAGCTCGCCAAGAAGATGACCGAGGACGGCCGCGTCGCCATCCGCCACGTCCGCCGCGATGCGCTGGAAGAATTGAAGAAAGCCGTCAAGGCCGCCGAGACCAGCGAGGAAGAAGAGGAGAAGGTGGAGAAAGAAATCCAGAAGCTGACCGATCAATACGTCGCCAAGATTGACGCGCACCTCGCGCACAAGGAAAAAGAAATCATGACCGTGTGAGGCCGCGCAGAATTTGAAACCAAATTAAAACGCCGGGGCGAACATCCGTCCCGGCGTTTTTTTCCGTCCCCTCCCCGCCGCCCCCCGCTTGACTTTCCCGCGAACGCCGACATATTGTCCGACATGAAAACTTTCACCGTCCGACAGATGGATCGCGAGCCGGCCACGGTGCTGGACGCGGCGGACAAGGAGGGCATCGTCCACATCAAGCGGCGCGACGGGCGGATTTATTCCGTGCAGCCGGAGGCAAGGTCGGTGCGCGTCACCGCCTTGCCGGATTTCCGGGCGCGCATTGACAAGATTTTTCCGAAGCCGATTTCCAAGGCGCAGGCGCAGTTGTTTGACAAACTTGTCGCCGGCGAATGAAACCTTACGCCGACACTAATTTTCTGACGCGCCTTTACCTTGCCCTGCCCGGAACGGATGAGGCATTGGTGGAAATGCACGGACTGCAAAACAACGGCCGGGAATCCCTGCCGATCACCTATCATCACCGGCTGGAAACCATCAATGCCTTTCAACTGCTGGTCTTCAGCAGCGCCCAGTCACCGCATCAGCCACGCGTCACTCGCGAGCAAGCGGCGGCGGCGCTGGCAAAATTTCAGGAGGACCTGGCGCTTTCGGCTTTTTGCCATGACGCGCCGCTGCCCCTGCGGGCGTTGGAGCATCAGTTTGAAGAACTCGCCCTGCGCCATACTGCGCGCCACGGGTTTCGCACTTATGATTTGCTGCACGTCGCCTCGGCGCTGGCGCTGAAGTGCGACACTTTTTGGAGCTTTGACCCCAAGGCGTCAAAGCTCGCCGCGCTGGAAGGTTTGAAAATCCGCCGCTAAAAAAATGAAAATCCTCGTCATCGGTT
>JAYVQV010000475.1:0-4549 GCA_043776855.1 Limisphaerales bacterium
AGATTGACGACGCGGATGTGTTTTGCCCCCTGCTCTTTCAGCAAATCAATTGCCGCCACGGTGCTGCCGCCGGTCGCAAGCATCGGATCAATGAGCAGCACCTCGAAGCGTTCGAGATTTTTCGGCAGGCTCTTGTGATAGAACATCGCGCGCAGGGTCGTCTCTTCACGTTTCAAACCGATGAAGCCGACGCGGGCGTGCGGAATGAGTTCAAGGATTGCATCCAACATCCCCAAGCCGGCGCGTAGCACGGGAACGAGCGCGACTTCGCGTTCGAGTTGCAGGCCGGCGCACGGCGCGAGCGGCGTTTGCACGGTGACTTTCTTCACGGCAAACGTGCGCGTCGCTTCGTAGATCATCAGCGCGGAAATTTCACCGAGCAGGCGGCGGAATTCCTGCGGCTGCGTCCGTTTGTCGCGCAATTGCGAAAGGTTGTGCTGGACGAGCGGATGGTTGATGACGGTGACGTTTTTCATTTTAATCGTTTTTTAATTTTAGATGACGCCGCTCATTCGCGGAGCGTTTGGACTGCGCTCGCTTCAGCGGCGCTTTTGATCGGGCGAAAATTTTCCGGCAACCCGTCCGTTTCCGTGCGCTCGAAAAGCGGGGCTGAAGCCCACGCAGTCCAAACGCTTCGCGCCACTTGGCAACAACCGTCCGACGCGTTTTAAGTTTGGAACCCACAGGCTAGAAGCCTGTGCCACTAATTGCCCGGCATTTGCCAGAGGTAATAGAGACAGCCGGAACGCAGCCTGGGAATTTCCACGCCGAGATCCAGCTTGATGTCTTTGACCTTTGCGCCCTGGCCGAACATGGAAAGAAAATTTCCGAAGTCATAGCGCTCGCGATATTCGATGAGGTTCGCAGTCTTGACGTGCGCGAGCGTCATCGCCTTTTCCACGGCGATGTCGAAATCACCGAGGTCATCCACGAGTCCAAGATCAAACGCCTGCGTGCCGGACATCACGCGACCATCGGCGAAATCTTCCCAGTTTTTTGCCAGCTCCTTGCCTTCTTTTTTGTTCAGGTCGTGCGCGTTGGCGCGGCCATCGGCGACGATGCCTTTGAATTTTTCGTAAGTCTCGTTGATGAGCGCCTGCACCATCTCGCGTTCTTCGGCGGGAATTTCATTCGTCGCGCGGTCGGGGCTTAACATATCTTTGAACTTACCGCTCTTGAAAGTCATCGGCGCAATGCCGACCTTGTCCATGAGACCGCGATAATTCCAGCCGTGCATGATGACGCCGATGCTGCCAGTGAGCGTCAGTTCGTCGGCAACAATCCAGCGGCACGGCGCGGAAATATAATAGCCGCCGCTCGCCGCCAGGCTGCCCATTGAACAGATGACGGGCTTGCCTTTGCGCCCAGGTTTGCCGTGGTCGTCTTTTTCATCGGTCTGAAAATTTTCAATGGCCTTGTAGATTTGGTCGCTCGCCATCACTTCGCCGCCGGGTGAATCCACTTTCAGAATCACGGCCTTCACGCGGTCGTCATCGGCGGCGCGGTCGAGCTGCGCTTTGATGACATCCACCATGTTGTTGCCAGCCTCGTTCGCCATGTGACTGCTGATGATGCCGTCCACGGTGATGATCGCGATTTTATTGCGCGAATCATTTTCTTCCAAGATGCACTCATCGAGCTTCGGCCCAACCTCGCGGGCGGTGGTGTTTTTGAAACCGTGACCAAAACTCAACGAGCGCGTCACCGACTGGCCGATGATGATGAGTCCGGCAAAACCTAGCAGCACGGTCAGAATGATGGACGTGATCATCCAGCCCCAACTGCGACGCGGCTTGGACGCCGGCGGCGGCGCGATGACGGGCGGCGGCGGCAACGGCGGCGGGGGCGGAACAAAATCAGGTGAGCCGGAAATGTTTTCCATAGGCGCGGAAACTAGCGCAAACGCGGCGGCGCGGCAAATTTCAAATTTTCCTTCGCCCCGGAAAATTTTCCCGCATCATATCCCCATGCCGTTGACCAATGCCAAACTCCGCGATCTAAAAGCCCGCGCCCAACTGATGAAGCCCTCGATGAAAGTCGGACATGACGGGCTGTCCGCTCCGTTCCTTGCCGAGCTGGACACCCTGCTCACGCGGCACGAACTCGTGAAGGTGAAATTTTCTGATTTCAAGACAGAGAAAAAAACGCTCACGCCGCAGCTCGCCGAGAAGACCGGCAGCGAACTCATCATGCGCGTGGGAAACGTGGCCGTGCTTTACCGCGCCAAGCCCGTCGCCGCTGAAGTTGAAGGGGAATAATCGGCGGTGGCCTGCACACCGCGCGGCGTTCAACCGAGACGCTCGCCGGAGGCAATCGGATGGCCAGCAAGGAACGGCGCGGCGGCAAGACGTTTGCCGCCTTCGCGCTGCAATTCCAAAATCCGCAACGCATTTTTTCCGCAGCCGACGACGATTCCATTCTTGTCGGCGGACAAGACTTCCCCTGCCCGCCCGCTGGCTTCGAGGACTTCGGCCTTCAAAATTTTTAGCAGCGCTGGATTGGCGCCGGGCTGGGAACCGGCGCTCCGTAAAAATGTGAACGCACCCGGCCACGGGGTGAAGGCGCGCAGGCGGCACCAGATTTTTTCGGCGGGAAGATTCCAATCTACTTGTCCGTCCTCTTTTTTTATTTTTGCGGCGTAGGTGGAGCCTTCGGCGGGCTGCGGCTGTGGCTGGATTTTTCCGGCGACGTAGCCGGGAATGATTTCCGCAAGCAATTCTGCACCGAGCAACGCAAGCCGGTCGTGCAACACCTGCGAATCATCCGCCGGCAAAATCGGGGTGCGCCGCACGGCCAGAATCGGCCCGGTGTCGAGTCCTGCATCCATCTGCATGATGGTCACGCCGGTTTCCGCATTGCCATCGGCGATGGCCCATTGAATTGGCGCCGCCCCGCGATACTTGGGGAGCAACGAGGTGTGGACGTTGACGCAGCCGTGCGGCGGCAAAGCTAAAATCGCCGGCGGCAAAATCTGGCCGTAGGCGACGACCACCATAATGTCCGGTTTCAGTTCGCGGAGTTGGGAAATGAAATTTTCCTCGCGCGCCTTCAGCGGTTGCAAGACGGGCAGCTTTAATTTCTCCGCGAGAATTTTGACCGGCGACGGCGTGAGTTTGAGGTCGCGGCCCTTGGGCTTGTCCGGCTGGGTGACGACGGCGACGACGGAAAAGTTTTTGTCCGCGCCAAGTTTTTCCAGGCTGGCGCAGGAAAGTTCCGCCGTGCCCATGAAGATGATTCGCAGCGGCGTCATGGCAGACGAATGGTTTGGCAGAACGCGACCGCAGTTCTACGCGGCCTTGGGGGTGAGTTTGACTTCCTGGATGTCCGTCAATTGCACGGTCACCGGCCCGCGCTGTGGCACTTCAAAAACCAGCTCGGCCACCGCCACGGACGTGATGCGTTCCACGGCAAATTCTTCCTTGGAAGTTTTCAGGGACATGGAAAATGCCTTCGCCTGTGCGCCGTGCGCCGCGCCCATGAAGTCCGCAAACTTCGTCTCCACGAAACGCTTGTTGAACGTGAATTTGCCGCGCGCAAAAATCTGCGGCTCGGCTTTTTTCTGCTCGGCGTTTTTCCACGAGGCCTCGCTGATCTCAATCGGCACCTGCGGTTTCTGCGCCGCGACGACTTCGGCGGCGAGCGCTTCAACGGCTTTTTCCTCGGCGGTCGGCCCCGTGTTCATCTTCATCACCAGAAAAATGATCGGGCCGATAATGGGCAGGAGCGCGGACACGCCCATGACTTGCGCGGCCGTGCGCGCCTTGACGATGGAGATTTCATACGCCGCCAGCAGGTTCGCTGCATAAACCACGAACAGCAGGAACAGCCCCAGCGATGAGCCGAACAGGCCACCGAGCAGTGACGGATTCGCCGGGCGCTCCAGGCGCGTGACGGCGTTGACCTGGATCTCCGCCTTGGGCGGGCGCTGCGCCGCGTCCGGTTCAAAGAACGGCTCGACGTAGCCCTTGCCTTTGATTTTCGGCTGGGGCGCGAGCTGCTTCAGGGACGCCTGCGAAAACCGTCCCCACGCGAGGTTCGTATAAGTTTCCTCGGGCGTGCGAATCATCACGCCGGTGTCGTCGGCCTTCACAATTTCGCCCGCGACCGCCCCGCCGTCGGTCAGCGAAAATGATTCCGCCAGCGCGGGGATGGCAGTCACGGTCAGGCAGAGGACGAAAATGAAAAGGGATTTCAGCACGACAATTTTCTAACAGAGCGGAAGGAATGGCGAAAGCAAATTCCGCCAGCGCCAACGAAGAAAAGTGGTGCCCCGGCACGGACTCGAACCGTGGACCAATTGATTAAGAGTCAACTGCTCTACCAACTGAGCTACCGAGGCAACCGAAAGGGCAACGGCTGAAACCGCCGCCAAAACGGAGCCGAAATCTAACAAACTTTTCCCCGCCTGCAAGCGCGGAGTTCGGACGCGGTTTTTGCGGGGGGCAGCTTGACATTGTTGCGGTCTGGCTCCCTCGCCCCGCGAGGCACGAGCGGGGAGAGGGCTGGGGAGAGGGGATTTTTATTTCGCAAACCATCGGCCTCCTCTCCC
>JAYVQV010000476.1:0-4549 GCA_043776855.1 Limisphaerales bacterium
TGAACTTCTGCTCATGCCGTCGCTCCAGCCGGACTACCGCGCCCGCCGTCCGCACGGCGAGTTCGTGACCAACCTGAATCTGCCCGGTGAAAAAGTGAAGGCCGCGCTGGCCGAAGCGTGGAACGCGAAAGAAGAATTCGACCGCCCGCCGCTCGCCGAAATAAAAAAACTCGCGGCGGAAAAATATTCCACGCGCGAATGGAATTTTAAGTTCTAACGTCGGTCTGAAAATGTAGCGTCGGCCATCTTGGCTGACGTAGAGCCGTGGCTTCCAGCCCGGCGGAATGGCGTCGCCACCACGCAAACCTCGAATCATTCCAAGTCGTTTTCCATGCGAACGTTTTTTCCGGGCGGCAGGATGCCGCCCTCTACGGCAGGCAAAGATGCCTGCCGCTACATTTTCAGACCGGCTCTAACGTCGGCAAAAAAATCACTGCCCCGGCCGCAGTTTATTGTGGCGGGCAAGCCAGTCGAAAAAACTTCACGGGCAGAAATGGCTGGTAGCTGGTCGTGGAACCCGTTTTGGTTTCAGCGGTGATGCTCACGGACTCCACCTGCAAACCGGCCAGCGATTCACGCCCCGCCGCCGTGAAGAGCGCGGCAAACGAGCGATTGTCCGCCACCAGCGGCGACAGCAAAAATCCGGCCCGCGCCATGCCCGGCACCAGCCGGTAGCGACGCGTCTCGTGATTGTGGAGGTTCACCGTGAGATGCAACACGGGGGGCTTGTAAAAAATCTCGGCCAGCTTTCCAGAAAACGTTTTATTTATTTCAATCTCCACCCAAACAAGTCCGTTGGTGGCAGCGGGCAAAATCAATTTTTCCCCGCCGAGACTCGCGATGGTTTTGTTGAGCGGCGTCAGTTGAAAAGTTCGCGGGATGCTGGCGCGCTGCAGCAGGAGAAATTTTTCCACCGAGCCGGCGCTCCCCTTGCAATCGTAACGCGTGAGCAGTTCCGGCCACGACCAGCCATCGTCCAGCGCAGGAAACCGTTCGTCCAGCGGCTGGAGGGCGAACAGGATGTTGGTGGCCGCAGAATTTTTCCGCAGATGCGCGGCGTCCAGTTCCGCCAGCTCCGGCGTGTAGGCGGAATAACTTTGCAACACCGGCCGCGGCTGGTAGCTCAAACCGTGCGCGAACAAAATGGACTGGTCGTGAGCATACAGATCGGTTCCGCCGGTGAGCCGCGGCAACGGCATTTCGTTGCGCTCACTCGCGAGATTTTTTTCATAGTCAGCGCGCAGGCTGCCGGTGACCGAGGCGGCCACGGGCGCAGCGAGGCTGGGCAGGCTGAAAGTTTTTGCCAGCTGGCGCGGCAGACCGTTGCCGGGAAACCATTCACCAAAAACCAGGCCGGCCAAAGCCACGGACAACGCCAGCACCACGGCGGCGCAATTGAAATTAATTTTTTCCCGCCGCGCAATGGCGAGACCCGCCAAGGCCACGAGCACGAGCGCGGCGGCGGCAGTGGTCGCGTGCTGCCAGCCGGTTCGCAGGCAGCCGAGCTTGAAGCTGATGAGTAAAAGCGCCGTCAACCCCGCGAGCGGCAGCAGTCCGAACCAGCGATGCCGCCGCCACGCGGCGCGCGCGAACCCCGCGCCCAGCAAAACCGCGACGAGGAGAAAACCGAGGTTGTCACGGAATTCCGTGGGCGCAGCCAGCATCATCGCCTCACCGTAACCGCTGGTGACGCGCCAGGAGTTGACGAGGAACGGCAGCAGCGAACCTGCGGACTGCCCGGCGGCAAACCAAAAAAATAAAAAACCGGCGAGCCACAGCGGAATAATCCACGGGAAACGACGCTGGCGGAAAATATTATCCACCGCGATGACGGCGATGACCACGCCGCCCTCGATGAGACCGGTGAATTTCACCAGCCCCATCCAGCCGAGCGACACCGCGAGCGCGGCTTGCAAAATTGTCACCGCGCGCTCCTCCACAAAAAAGTGCAGGCACAGCAGCAGCACGCACCACGCGACCAGCCGGGTGTTAAAATCTTCACCGGCTGGCAGGCTGGCCAGCGCCGTGAACGCGACCAGCCATAGCCCGGCGAGAAATTTATTTGCAGAAAAGATTTTCGCCACCCGCCAGCCCGCGAATAAAAAAATCACGGACAAGATTCCCCACGCAACCACGGCGACGGGGTAAGTCTGCGGATGATAGCCGCGCGCCAGAAATCCCCACGGGCCGTAGGTGAAAATGATTTCTGTTCCCGCCTGGAGGTGATGGAGAAACGCCAGGTGCAACGCCTGCGTCCAGGAATTTTCCAAGCGGTCCACCATCGGATAGTCGCTGACGGAGGTGCAGGGAATCAGACGGGAAAAAACATACGCGACCACGGCGACGCCAAATAACAACCGCCCCAGCCGCGCGAACTGAACGGGTTTGCCGGAAGCGTTCACAACCGCGCCGCGAGTGCCGCCTGGCTCCTGGCGAAAACTTCCTCGTGCAGGGAATTGCCGTGCGCGTCAATCGTCACCACGGCGGGAAAATCTTCCACGGCCAGTTCCCAGATGGCTTCCGGCGAACCAAATTTTTCGAGGAAATAAACGTTGCTGACTTTCTTGATGCACTCCGCCAGCACCTGCGCCGCACCGCCGACGGCGTGCAGATACACGCAGCCGTATTCCTTGCACGCCGCCTGCGTCTTCGCGCCCATGCCGCCTTTGCCGATGACGCCGCGCAAACCAAAATCGCGGATGACCTGCCATTGATACGGCTCCTCGCGGATGGACGTGGTCGGGCCGGCGGCGGTGCATTTCCACGAGCCGTCGTCCTGCTTCATCATCACCGGGCCGCAGTGATACATGAGGCCGCCCTTGAGACTCACGCCGTCCGGCAACGCGCCGCCCTCGTGCAAATATTTATGCACCGCATCGCGCCCGGTGAAGACGGTTCCAGAAATCAAAACCTCATCGCCGACTTTCAGCGCGCGGATTTTTTCTTCGGTGAAGGGAAATGAAAGTTTGATCATACGAACTCCGTTGGTTTAATCTTTTAATTCCAGCAAAACTTTTTCGAGAAAGCCCGAACGCAAATGCAGCGTTGATTTTTCCGGGAGCGATTGCAGCAAACACCGCGCTTCATTTTTGGTGATTTGTTCGCGCAGCCAGCCATGCAAAATCAAGCCAATCGTCCCGCGCACTTGAAATCCAATCGCTTCCGCCATGGCGCGCGCGGCGGCATCATCGCTCAACAAACAATCGCCATGATGTTCTTTCAGCGCGGTGATGGCCGCCAGTTCGCCGACTTGCAAACCGAACGTCGTTGCCATTGACAAGAGCGAATCTGAAACTTCGGCATCGGGAGCAACGCGTAACAAACCTGGAATCAAATCCAATTTGATTTTTGGCCGATGCCGCAACGCTTCCTGCTCGACGATTTCCGGCAGCAACACTTCGCGAAAACCAGCCAGCAAATGCAGCGATTCAATCTCGTCCAGATGGATGAGCGGCCCGGCGTCGAGCACGGCGATGATTTCACCGGCGTTCATTCAACGCCCAATGCACATCCGCCATGATTTGCTTTTCTTGAAGCTCCACCGAGTGCAGACTCAAATAACGGCGCAGCGCCTCCACCACGCCCGCCTCCGGCGATTTGAACCAGCCCGCTTCCACCAGCTTCCGCAATTGTTCGTGAAGCTGGTCGGGATATTCAATGGTCACGGTCTTCATGCTTTCTATGTGCCACAATTTCCGCGCACATTCAACCCTTCTTCTGCGCGGCGCGCCCGGTGAAAACCACGCCGGAAATCAAAACTTCGTCGCCGACTTTCAGCGCGCGGATTTTTTCTTCGGTGAAGGGGAAGGAAAGTTTAATCATAAAATCATTCAAGTCTTGGCAACTGCATTGAAAGGATTAACCACGCGAACCCCGCCGTAATTCTGGCCGTCAGTTAAATCTTCTGAATAGAGCGTCTCACAATTCATCCGCTTCGCCGCCATGACAATGGCGGCATCCCAATATGAAATTTGAAAACGCTCCTGAACCTTCGTCGCTTCCTCAAACAATTCATAGTCCAGCGCGACGATGGCAACTGGATTGATTGCGCCCAAGAACGCCAGCGCATCCGTGCGGCTCAAAGGCGGGGTCAGCTTGCGTATCGCATTGACAAAAAATTCCTGCGCGACTTGGACGGAGAAACAGACTGGATTTTCCGAGAGGATTTTTCTCGCCGCATCCCGCTTGTCCGCCTCGCCCGGATTGGTGGAAGCCGCGTAGAGCAGGATGTTCGTGTCAACGAAGGCGGGCGTTGTCGGCATAAGTGCGGGCGCGGGTGGGCTTCTCGCCGACGGTCACGGAGTGGCTCGCGTCCCATTCCGCAAAGAAACGGCTCAAATGATTTTGGCGCGTTCCCGACAGCAACCCGCCGCTTTTGGACACAAGCTGGGCGAGCCGGGACAGCAAAGTCTTTTGCTGCACCACAGGCAGCAGCCTCACTTCTTCCTCAATCTGTTCCAGCGTATGCACGATGAAATTAAAGCCTATTTGAGGGCTTTTGCAAATCAAACCTCGCCGCCAGCTTTCAGCGCGCGGATTTTTTCTTCGG
>JAYVQV010000477.1:0-4524 GCA_043776855.1 Limisphaerales bacterium
GCGTGGCGTTTCATTTCAGGAATGAAATCCCCAACTGGAACGGCCGCTGGAATAGCCGCCGGAACTGCCGCCGAAGCCGCCGCGCGTGACATCGGTGCGAACATTTTCCGCGAGCGTCACCGCCTCCGGCAGCGGCGCGGAAATGTTCGTGATGCTGTCGCACGGCTGCGCCGCCCATTTGCCGCCGTAAAAATAAAGCTGCTTCTGCGCGTCAAAATGATTGAAGGGCATCGGATACCAGTTGCGGAACGGCGCGTGGTAATAGCCCGCGCCGGGGACGAAGAAATTATTCGTGTAAAAATTCTGCGAGCTGACGGCGGGCTTCTGTTCGCAACCCGTCAACGCCGCCGTGGACAGGCCGCCGAGCAGGATGAGCCGGATGCTTTGACTGCGTTTCATTTTTTAGTGGCACAGGCTTCTAGCCTGTGTGTTGCAGCTTGGGCCATTTTCAAAATTGGGATTGGGCAGTCGTCAGTCGCGGGCTGACAACTGTCGCCTGACGCTACGCTCGGCGACGAAGTTTTCGCAGCGCAAAAACCGCTACCCGGTTTTGGTTCAGCCCAGCATGGACGCGGCGATGATGATGCTCACGCCAAGAATGGCCGCCGCCGCAACGATGGCGGCGGCAATATTTTTATGCTCGATGATCTCCTTGTGCAGATCGCCCGGCGTGCATTTATCAAAAACTTTGTAGCCAATGATCGCGGCGGCGATGCCGATGGCGGCGAACAACAGCACGTTGCCAACGGCCTGCAGCAGCGTGTGCGCGTGCCAGCTTGAGATTTGCTCGGTCGTGACTATCGGCGGCACATCAGCGGCCATGAGCGAGGGGGCGGTGAGGGAAACGCTGGCGGCGATGAGGAACAGGATTTTTTTCATAGGCGGATGATGTGCGACGAGATTGTCTCTGCCGGGAAAAACTTTCAATTACAATTCCGCGAAAAATTCGGAATGTCCGTCGGCACAAACCGGATTGACGCCGCGCCGTTCCGCCGCCAGAATCAATTTCAAATTATGAATGTGTCCGCCTTAACAAGGGAGCGGTCGTCCTTCTCCAATCGCAACGCCAGTGTGCCGACCGTGGATCAAGTCATGGTCGAGGAACGCGCCGCTGCGTTCACCAAGCGCAGCATCAAAACTTCCGCCAAGCTCGTCGGCCTCAAACTCGCCGTCAGCATGTGCGACCTCACCACGCTCGAAGGCAAGGACACGCCCGGCAAAGTCGCCTATCTCTGCCGCAAGGCGCTCCAGCCAATCGAGGCGAAATACAATGTGCCGAGCTGCGCCGCAGTTTGCGTGTATCCGAACATGGTGAAATACGCGCGGAAATTTCTCGGCGACAGTTCGCGCGTGAACATCGCTGCCGTCGCCACCGGTTTTCCCAGCGGCCAATATCCTCTCCGCACCAAGCTCGAAGAAGTCCGCCGCACCGTGGCCGATGGCGCGGATGAAATTGACATGGTCATTGATCGTTGCGCGTTTCTCGCCGGCGACCACGCGAAAGTTTTCGATGAAATCGCCGCGACGAAGGAAGCCTGCGGCGCGGCGCATCTGAAAGTGATTCTCGAAACGGGCGAACTCGTCACCTACGACAACGTCCGGCTCGCCAGCGAAATCGCCATGCAAGCCGGCGGCGATTTCATCAAGACCAGCACCGGCAAGGTGAATCCCGCCGCGACCATTCCCGTCACGCTCGTGATGCTCGAAGCCATCCGCGATTATTTTTTCGCCACCGGCATCCGCATCGGCATGAAGCCCGCCGGCGGCATCCGCACGAGCAAGCAGGCGCTCGCCTACCTCGTGATGGTCAAGGAAACCCTCGGCGACGACTGGCTGAATCCCGCCATGTTCCGCTTCGGCGCAAGCACGCTCGTCAACGACCTGCTCATGCAGATTGCCAAGCAGGCCGACGGCAATTATCAAAGCTCGGATTACTTCTCGCTGCCGTAAAGTTTGAATGAAGCGCAAACATGGAAAAAGTTCTTCAAGAACGGGCAGTTGCGCTTCTTCGCCAATCAGTCGGTGATGGTCGAGCAAATTTTCGAGACGGCCAGCTTGAAGCCATTGAACACTTGATTGAACGGCGCGGCCCTCTGCTGGTCGTCCAACGCACCGGCTGGGGCAAGAGCAATGTCTATTTCATCGCGGCCAAACTTCTGCGTGAACAAAACGCCGGTCCGACCCTCATCGTTTCCCCGCTGCTGGCATTGATGAGAAATCAAATTGTCGCTGCGGAACGGGCGGGCGTCCGGGCGGTGCGGGTTACTTCTGAAGAAAAGAATCGTGAGGACTGGGCACACATCCGCGATGAATTGCTCGCGGACAAAGTGGACGTGTTGCTGATTTCACCGGAGCGCTTGGGCAACGAAGAATTTGTGCAAACGATGTTGCAGCCCGTGGCCTCGCGCATCGGCTTGCTGGTGGTGGACGAGGCGCACTGCATTTCGGATTGGGGACACGACTTTCGCCCGGACTACCGCCGCATCACGCGCATTCTGAAATCACTTCCGCCAAATGTTCGGGTGCTGGCAACGACGGCGACAGCCAATGACCGGGTCGTAGCCGATTTGAAATCGCAACTCGGCGCATCGCTCACGGTCCAGCGCGGCAAGCTGGCGCGGGCGAGTCTGCAACTGCAAAACATTTTGCTCCCGGGCGAAACGGCGCGGCTGGCGTGGCTGGCGAACACCTTGCCCAAACTGCCCGGCAGCGGCGTGATTTATACGCTCACGATCCGTGACGCTCGCACGGTTGCAACTTGGCTGCGCGCAAACGGTATTGATGCCGAAGCGTATTGGGGTGGCCTGGACGAAGAGCTTGGCGAACCTGGTGCGCGGGAACGTCTCGAAGCGCGTCTGCTGCGAAACGAACTCAAGGTGCTCGTGGCCACCACCGCTCTCGGCATGGGCTTTGACAAACCCGACCTCGCTTTCGTCATTCATTACCAGTTGCCCGGTTCAGTCGTGCATTACTATCAGCAAATGGGTCGTGCGGGACGCGCGTTGCCGGATGCGTTCGCGGTGTTGCTCGGTGGCGGCGGTGACAGCGACATCACCGATCACTTCATCGAAACTGCGTTTCCGGCGCGCGCGTTGGTTGAAAAAATTCTCGCACAACTGGATGCTGCGCCTGACGGATTGACGCTCGGCGAGTTGCAAATCAAACTGAACGCGCCGCGTGGACGGCTCGATCACGCGCTGAAACTGCTTTCGCTCGAATCGCCCGCGCCCTTGTTGAAACTGGATAGCCACTGGAAGCGCACCGCCTCGCCGCTTGCTCCAGCATTTTGGGAGCGCGTCGAACGCCTCACGCAACTCCGCAAGCACGAGCAGGCGCGGATGCTTGAATATCTCCGCGCCGGAATTTGCCTGATGCAGTTTCTTGCACAAGAGTTGGATGAACGTGACGCTCCACCATGCGGACGCTGCGCCGTTTGTCGCGGCACGCCACCGCTGTCTGAAAGTTTTCCCACGGAACTTGCCGAGCGCGCCGCGCAGTTTCTTCGCCGCACGCATCATCCCATCAAGCCGCGCAAGCAATGGCCCAAGGATGCGTTCAAGACTTACTCATTCACCGGAAAAATCTCGAAAGAATTCTCTGCCGAGGAAGGCCGGGTGCTGGCGATCTGGGGCGATGCGGGCTGGGGACAATTGGTGCGTGATGGAAAATATCCACATGGTCACGCTGCCCGCTTTGATGACCGCCTCATTGCCGCCGTCGTTGAAATGATTCGCGATTGGAATCCGCAGCCGTCACCAGCGTGGGTAACCTGCGTGCCATCGCTGAATCACACGACGCTCGTGGCTGAATTTGCCGAACGGCTGGCGCAGGCGCTGAATCTGCCTTTTCATTCCACGCTGCGAAAAGCCCACGAAACTCCGCCGCAGAAAGAAATGCAAAACAGCTTTCAACAAGCGCGCAATCTTGATGGTGCGTTCACCGTCGAATCCGGCGCGGACTTCAACAAACCCGTGCTCCTCGTGGATGACATGGTGGATAGCGGTTGGACTTTCACCGTTTGTGCCGCGCTGTTGCGGCAGGCGGGGAGCGGGCCAGTGTTCCCCGTTGCGCTTGCACAAACCAGCAAAGCTGACGAAACTTGACTCGCATGAACGCCAACCAACTTTCCCCCGCAACCCAAGCCACACTGCTCCTGTGTTCGCCGTTGCGCGCTGGGCGGAACAAGGACGTCCAGCCGTTGAGCATCGGCGAGTTCAACGAACTGGAAAAACAGTTGCAACGCATTGGCGCGAAGCTGGAACAACTGCTGGAATCCGACGCGGCGGGACTGGTGAAAAATCTTGGGCTGACCGTGGACGCGGAAAAAATCATGGCGCTGCTCGGTCGCGGCCTCATGTTGAGCATGGCAGTGGAAACGTGGCAGAGCGCGGGCGTGTGGGTGACGAGCCGAAGCGAAGGAGATTATCCCGAGCGATTGCACCGGCTGAAACAAAATACCCCGCCGTTGATTTACGGTTGCGGCGGGAAAAACCTTTTGGCAAACGGCGGACTGGCCATCGTCGG
>JAYVQV010000478.1:0-4518 GCA_043776855.1 Limisphaerales bacterium
TGGGAACGCGCCAGCGCCAGCGACCGGGCGAATCTGGAAGCCGCCATTAAAAACTGGCAGCCGCAACATCTCGCCGGGGTCAACGAACTGCTCGCGAAATACGAAACCTTCGAGCCTTCAGTGGCGGAGATTGAAAAATTTCTGGAGGTGGCGCGGCAAGCGTTGCGCGGGCTGCCGGCGTCGTCCGGTCAGGCCGGGCTGGCGGCCATGACGGATTTTCTCGCGCAACAAACTGCGGCCTTGGCGGTTCAATGATTATGTCCGAACCCGCCGCCACCCCGGAATTGAATTCCCTGACCGCCATGCTGGAGGTGGATCTGGTCAATCGCGCCCGGCGCGGCGACCTGCACGCCTACGACGAACTGGTGAAGCGTTATCAGCAGCGCATTTACGCCACGATTTACCACATGACCTCGAACCACGAGGACGCCAACGACCTCGCGCAGGAGGCTTTCATCAAGGCCTATTCCGCGCTGAAATCCTTCAAGGGCGGCTCCAGTTTCTATACCTGGCTCTACCGGATCGCGGTCAACAAGACCATTAACTTTCTTAAGCAGCGGAAAAATAAATTTCATTTGAGCCTGAACGACATTGATTTCAACGCCGAGCACGACCCCGACCTGATGGCGTTGATTTCTGACAAAACTCCGACGCGCGACGTGGCGTTGTCAGAGCTGCAAAAAAAATTGAACGAAGCGTTGCTCACCCTGTCTGAACCTCACAGAATGGTTGTCGTTCTCCATGATGTGCAGGGGCTGTCCCACGATGAAATCGCGGAAATCATGGACTGCAACATTGGCACGGTGCGATCACGGCTGTTTTACGCGCGGCAACAAATGCAAGGCCAACTGGCCGACTACGTCAAAATATGAAAGAAAGCGGACAAAATTTTGAAGCGCTGAAAAAGCTGTTGAAACTCAAGCGGCACGAACTGCCGCCGCCGGGATTCTTCAACCACTTCTCCGACGAGATCGTCTCCCGCATCCGCGCCGGCGAGGCGCGCAGCAGCGGCGCGATGATTGACCGGCTCAATGATTCCGCGCCGTGGGTGGTAAATTTCCTCCGCTTCTTCGAGGCCAAGCCGGGCGTGGTGGGCGCTTTTGCCACAAGCCTCTGCCTCCTGCTCGTATTCGGAGTTGTGTTGGCCGAACATTCTGATTCTGCACCGCAAAGTCTTTTGACCGCCACCGCCGCCAATCCCACGGTGGCCACTGCCTCAAGCTCCGTGGCCGGCCAGTTTGCCAGCGCCGCCTCGCTTTCCGAAGGCGGCATCGCCATCAGCACCAACGCCAGCCTCCAGCCCGTGGCTTCGCTCTTCGGCCAGCCAAACACGGCCTCCTTGTTCCAGCCAGCGGCTTTTGCTCCGGCGCATTAAAAATTCTGGATAACTTTGCGCGGTGAACGCTTGAAACGTCACCGCGCTTTTCTTTTAATTCGTCCGTGCCAACCAAAGTCATTGCCGTCGCCAACCAGAAAGGCGGCGTCGGCAAAACCACCACCGCCGTCAACCTCGCCGCCTGCCTCGCGGCGGACGGCCAGCGCGTTTTGCTTTTCGACCTCGACCCGCAGGCGAACGCCACCAGTGGCGTTGGCCTCGAAAAAATTGACGGCGCGAGCGCGTATCACGTTTTGCTCGGCGAAGGTTCGCTGCTCGAAAAAATAAAACCCACCGCCTACGAACGGCTCTCCGCGATTCCCAGCGAAGTTGATTTGTGCGCCGCCGACCTCGAACTTGCGCGACTGGAAAATCATTTGCAACGCGTCGCCCTCGCGCTCCAGCCCGTGCGCGACAGCGGGCGTTTCGACCTCGTGCTGCTGGACTGCCCGCCGTCGCTGGGAATTCTTTCGCTCAACGCTTTCGCCGCGTGCGATGGCGTGCTCGTGCCGCTGCAATGCGAATACTACGCGCTCGAAGGCATCTCGATGATGAACCGCGTGCTCGAACAGTTGCGCGCCGCCGGCGTGAATCCCGGCCTCAACATTTTTGGCGTGGCGATGACGATGTTCGATGGCCGCACCAAACTTTCCAACGAAGTCGTGGAGGAAGTCCGCCGCCAGCTCGGCGCAAAAGTTTTTGAAACGCTGATCCCTCGCACCACGCGCCTCGCCGAAGCGCCGAGCCACGGCCAGCCGATTATTTACTACGACAAATACAGCAGCGGCGCGGCGGCGTATCAGTTGCTCTCACAAGAAGTCATTGCCCGGCTGAATGGCAAGCCCGCTTGATTTTGTTTGAGCGTGACTCTGTCAAGCCAGCCTGGCTCGAAACAATCCGCGAGGTCTTGGACTGCGGCGGCAAGCGAAGCGCGACGCCGCTTTCGCACGCACACGAGGCATTCGATTGAAGAAAGATTTTCGTCCGCTCGAAAGCGCTGTCGCCGCTCCGCTCTACCAGCGCACTCCAAGACGCCCTCGCGCTCATCGTGTGCGCCAACCACTGCGTCACCGCCACCAATCGCGGCGAGAATTTTCATCGCCCGGCGCATCGTTGCTTGCCGCCATTAAACGCATCCACTAATCTCCAACCACTAACCTATGCCCAAAGAAATTCTCGAAATGGTCGTCGAAACCGCGACGATGGAACTGCCCGACACCAAGACCCTCAAGCTCAAGTGGCCCGACGGTCACAACCCCGAATTCAGGACCGGCCAGTTCATCACGCTCTATTGGCCCGACACGACGAACTACAAACGCGCCTACTCGCTCTCATCCTGCGCGCTGGATCGCGGCTTTTACGAAGTGACCATCAAGCGCGATGGCAAGATGGGCACGCGCATGGTGGACTGGGCGAAGGCTGGCGATAAAATTTTTGTCATCCCGCCCGTCGGGAAATTTCTGCCCGCGCTGGAGCCGAACAAACATCTCGTCTGCATCGCCGGTGGTTCCGGCGTCACGCCGTTCCGCGCGTTCGCGCGCGAAGCCACGCGCCGCAAGCTCGACACGAAAATCACCGTGCTGTATTCCGTGCGCCAGCCGAAGGACATCATCTTCAACACCGAGTTCCGCCAACTCGAATCAGAAAATCCCAATTTCAAATTCCTTGTCACTTGCACCCGCGCCACGCCGGAAGATAATTGGACCGGTCGCACCGGTCGTGTCACGCCGGAATGGATCAAGGAAATTGCCACCGACTTGCCGAACACGGTTTTCTACGCCTGCGGCCCGAACGCGCTGGTGGATTTCGCCGAGCACCTCGTTGTTCACGACCTCGGCCTGCCGAAAGAGCAGATGAAGACGGAGAAGTGGGGGTAGACTTTGCCGCTTGCAGACGTTTGATTTCCAAAGTAATTTTTTGCCATGAGTTATCTGACGCTTGAAGTTGAGCTTGACCACGGACGCGTTTCGCCCAAAGGCGCGGAAAAGCTGCCGGAAAAAGCGTCGGGTCTGCTGACAATTTTTCAACCGGCAATTTTTCAACCGCGTCCCATCGGCCTAGCCAAAGGGTCATTCACTGTGCCGGATGACTTCAATTCGCCGCTGCCGGAAAATGTTTTGCAGGCGTTTGAAGGCAAATGAGAATTCTGCTGGATACTTGTGAATTTCTCTGGCTGGTCACCGGCGATCCTAAACTGCCTGCCAAAACTTCCTCCGCCATCCGTGACCCGCAAAACGAAATTTTTTTAAGCGTCGTTTCCTTTTGGGAGATTTCCGTCAAACACAACCTCGGAAAACTTCCGTTGCCGGAATCGCCTGCGCAATTTGTCGCGCAACAACGGGAAAAGCATTTGATCGCGTCACTGGCTTTGGACGAAATTGCCGTTGCGAAATTATCTGAATTGCCGCCGCTGCATCGCGATCCTTTTGACCGCATGTTGATTTGTCAGGCGCAAGCGCACACTTTGACGCTTGCATCATCCGATTCACTCCTGCGGCAATACGCCGTGTCATTGCTGTAAATTATGTTAAAGCGAACGGCTCTCTTTTCCGCCCACCAGAAACTCGGCGGCAAGCTCATCGAATTCGGCGGCTGGGAAATGCCTGTGCAATACACCAGCATCACCGACGAACATCTCGCCGTCCGCAGCGCCGCTGGCCTCTTCGACATCTCGCACATGGGCGAAGTTTTTGTCGGCGGCGCGGGCGCGGAAGCTTTCCTGAATTCCGTTCTCACTAACGACGCCCGCAAACTGCCCGTCGGCATGGGCCAATATACCTTGATGTGCAACGAACGCGGCGGCGTGATTGACGACCTCTACGCCTACCGCATGAACGCTACGGATTTTCTGCTCATCATCAACGCCTCGCGCATTGACGAAGACGTCGCGTGGCTGGAAAAACAAAATGCCGGACGCTGCGACTTGAAAAATATGTCCGGGCAATTCAGCGCCGTCGCCGTGCAAGGGCCGCGCGTGAAGGAATTTATTGATGCCGCATTCCCCGGCAACTCCGCCGCCGGTGCTGAAGTTGGAAAAATTTCCGAACTCGTCAAAAATCAGATTGCGATTTTCATTTTCGACTACGTCACGATTTACGTCAGCCGCACCGGTTACACCGGCGAGGATGGATTTGAAATCGTCG
>JAYVQV010000479.1:0-4512 GCA_043776855.1 Limisphaerales bacterium
CTGGTTGGACAAATCCTGCAACACCAACTCGTTTTGATTCACGTCATCCACGAGAAATTCAATCCCGTTGAAGGGAACTTTATCACCTACACGCCTCGCATGAAAAACTTTTTTCTCCGGGCTGTAAAGAAAGTCGGCCATGTAAGCATCAATCCGGCGGTAAGATTTTTCACGCGAGACCGGAACCACTTCGCCGGTGTCCACCAGCTTGACGGAAACTTCGTCGGGGCTTTCCGCCGCGCCCTTGATGGCGACCACCGAGAACAAATCGTTGGCCTTGTCCCCAACGGCGGCCTGCCGCTGCACCTTGAGGCGTTTGCGTGGAGTTTTTTCCGCCTGCTTCTCAACGCTGATGGAGTAACGCACACCAAATTCGTTCGGCACCACGGACTCCAGCCCAACAATCAAATACAACGGCGTAATGTTGGTAACCACGACCATCTGCGGACCGATGTGGCTCAAGACCGGAACCAGCGTGCCGTCCGGCAGCTTCTGCCAGTCCATCGAATTAAACAGCCGGTTGGTGGTCTCCAAATCCAGCTTGTAAGTTTGACGCAACCGGGCGGACACGCCGGCCTGCATCGAGAGATCCAAATTGGTCAGTTCTTTCGCCGTCGGGTTGTTGATAATCGTGCTCGTCAGCGCCGTCATCGCCTCGTTGTCCTTGGAAATGTAAAACGGCATGAACACGAGCGCACCCACCAGCCCCGCGAGCACGACGCCGAGCACGATCTTCTCGTAATGTTTTTTTAGGAAGTCCATTTAGCTTTTCGGCGAAAGTTTCACCAGCCCGATTTCCATTGTCACGCGGAGCAACTGCTCCTTCAAGACCGTTTGCAATCCGCCCTTGCCCGTCGTGGGCAGCATGGCTACCGGCTGCACGGGCGGTGGGTAGCCTTCAATACCACCAGCGCGACGCCCCATGTAACCTTCACCGATCATGCCCGGCATACCCGGCGCACCCGCCAGACCGGCGGCGAGTTCGGCGCCTGCCGGCTGAACATTGACCACCTTGACAATGAAGGTATTGGAAGCGGTCGCCAGCCCGGCCATCACCCGCGAAAGCTCCGGCGTGAAACAACGGAAGGTCAGCACATAGGGCGTGATGATCGCAAGCTCGTTCGTGATGAGATGCTCCTCGATATAATCCGACTGCGGCCCGGTCAGGTCGTCGCCCGAAACGCGCACGCGCTGGATACCGTCGAGGGCGTTGATGCGCGTGGCAAATAAAATCTCACATACCGCCCGCACTTCACCCAGCTGCACCGCCAGCGGCTCCAGGCTGCCAGCCTCGAATTTCACCAGGGGGCGCTGGGCCGCGAACGAAAAATCATACTTCGGCGGCAGCGCCACGCCCGAATTCTCCGCGAGCTTTTGCAACTGATCAATCGTCCGGCGCAAGCCTCCCGCATACGCCTCGCTCGTCACCGCACCCGCCGGAATGGGCGCAATCGGCTGGAACGCCAGCGTCGCACTGCTCACCCAGCCCCGCACTTCCTTGTCCTGTTCCTGCGCAATTTTAGTATTGTTGATTTTGTCATTGCCGGGCGACGGCTTTTGCTGGGTCAGCCGGGTCAAAGTGTCCACGACTTCATGCAGGCTGGTGTCGGCCGTCGAGTTGCGGCTGAACGATTTGAAAATATAGAAGACAGCTCCACCCAACAGCCCCAGTGCAACGAAGCCGCCAACCACAAAAAATAAATTTCGTTTGATCCAGATCATGTCAGTTCGGGGGTGGCAGGGTCGCCGGCGCAGCGGACAGCGCGGGCTCGAACGACGGCGCATTGGTTGGCGCCACGTTCACGGTGAAAGTAAATGTGCCATTCGACTCGTCCGGAACGATGTTGCCAACCAGCGTGGTTGACGACGCATCCACCATCGCTGATTTCTTAATTTCCGTCTCCACCGCAAAAGCAATCTGGCTGTTGGCCGAGGCGTCACCGCTCAACTTGGACAAGTCAACTCCGCGACAAATAAAAACAACAATGTTTGTCTTCGCGCTAACGGCAGATGGATCCGTCGGCGGCGCAGCGTCTGGTGCGCGACCAGCATTGCCGTAGGGATTTTCCCCGGGCATGGGCATTCCCGGCTGCATGGCCGGCATTCCGGGCGTCGTCCCCGACCCCACCCCGCCGATGCCCGCCGAAAAATTCATGTGTTCGATCCAGATGCCCGCTTCAATGCCGGGCTTTTGCGCCGCCAATTTTTTCTTGATGGAATCTTCCGAACGCATCATCGCCCGGCGCATATCCGACATGAAGTCCGCCCAATAAAAGCGCTGCTGCATCCAGGTGGCAAGCTGTCCAGCTTCCGTCTGGGATTTTTGGAGCGACTTATACGCTTTGGTGAAAACGTCGGATGTGTGCTGCCACTTCTCCACTTCCGGCTGCAACTTGTCCTTCTCCCGTTCCTTGTTTGCCGCCAGCTTGTCAAAAAGAAATCCGATGATAAACAACACCAGCACCAGACTGAACACGGTCGCCACCAGATACGGCTTCTTCTGATTGAACGACTGCCAGCGCAGCGTGCTGTCCGGCATCAAATTCATTTCCACCGGGCAGTTCGCCAAGTTGCGCAAACCGAGGCCGACCACTTCGCCCATGCCGTGCGCCACGCGGGACAATTCCTCCAAGTTCACCGACGGCGCAATCTGCACATTGCGGAACGGATTAAAAAATTCCACCGGCACGTTCAGCTTCTCCGCAAAAAATTGCGCCGTGTAAGGCATGATGCTCGCGCCCCCGGAGAGGAACAGGCGCTGCGGCGCGGAGCCGCCCTGCTGCCCACGATAAAACTGCATCGTCTGGTTGACCTGGATGTGCAGCTTGGTCATGAACTGGCGCGCGATTTTGGAAATCGCCGCCTGATGCGCGTTGTCCGGCTCCTCGTAGGCGCCGCCGAGGCTGACGAAGCCTTCCGCGATTTTAATTTTTTCCGCCTCGTCAAATTTCAATTTCGCCTCGTTCGCAAAATCCTGCGTGATGGCGTTCGCACCTAAATTGATGGAGCGGGAAAAAACTTTTCCTTTTTCGAAGAAGATCAGGTTGCTGGTCTTCGCCCCGATGTCGAGCAACATCGTGCAGTCTTCCAGTTCACCGTAGTTAAATTTGAAAGCGTTGCAGAGCGCGGCGGGCGAGGCGTCGCACAAATTTAATTTTAATTTCGCCTGGTCCGCGACCCGGAAAAGTCCTTCGACAATTTCCGACTTGATCGCGACCAGTAAAACTTCCAGCTCACCGCTCGCCGCCGCGCCGAGGATTTGATAATCCCAAACCACCTCGCTCAACGGGAAGGGAACATTTTGCTGCGCCTCGTATTGGATGATCTGGCCGACCTTCGCGGCGTCCACCGGCGGCAGTTTTACAAACTTGGAGAAGACATGAAAACCCGGCGCACACACGTTGACATTTTTTGCCTTGAAACCTTTTTCCGCCATCGCCTCCGTCAGCGCCGCTAAAATAATTTTTTCACGCGTCGCCTCCTGCGAGCCTTCCGCGCCGAGCGGCTTGATCACGAAGTTGGTGAGCAACAAACCGCCCGCTTCATTGATTTCAAACTCCGCGAGCTTCAGGCTTCCGGCCCCGAAATCAACGGTCAAAAATGACTTGGTGTTCAGCATTGAGTGGTTGCATCAAAGCCATCATCCGACCGGGTTCACAAATCGGGTGATGGCAACGCGGATTAATTATGGCAAATCTTCGCACGGGTCAAACAGAAAGCAAAAAAAACTGCGGAGAAATTTCAAAACCAAACTTAATCCCAGCTTAATCTGACGCCGTTTGAATCACTCCGTCGGCGAATTGCAACTCACGATAGGTCCGGCGCTTTTCCCCGCCCGCAAAAAGCATCCAATATATTTCAAAAACAATGCTCGACCCCGGATGGATTATCCGTTTTGATTCACGGATTCAGCCGAAGCAACCATTTATGCTGCTTAATTTTTTAGGCAAGACACTTTTTCCGCGCCAGCAACCGTGGCTCCAGCGTCGCCGGGTTAACACCATCCTCGTCACCCTGCTCGTCGCCGTGGTGGTCGCCGGGATGGCGGTCGCCATCATGTTCTTCAGCAACTCGCGCCGCTGATTCAGCCGCGCAATTCGTAGTTCAAAAACGACAGGCCATACACCGCCGCCGTCTCCACGCGCAGCGTCAAATCCCCCAGCGTCACCGGTTTTGCGCCCGCCGCCTCAATCGCCTGCAGTTCCGCCACAGTAAAATCCCCTTCGGGTCCGATCCAAACGGCGGCGCTGTGCGGCGAGCGTCCGTGCTGCTTTTGAAATTCAGAAATCCATTCACGCGGATGACGGCGCTCCGTCTGCAACGAGCCGACCAGCGGCAATTCAATTTTTTCTCCGCGCGCCAGAAATTCTCCGATGCTCTGCGGCGCTTCCACTTTCGGCAGCCACGCTGCACCGCACTGCTTGATGGCCTCGATGGCGACCGCCTGCCATTTCTCGCGCTTGCTCTCCGCGCCTTCGCCATCAAGCTGCGTGACGACGCGCTCGGTGAGCA
>JAYVQV010000480.1:0-4501 GCA_043776855.1 Limisphaerales bacterium
TGCGCGCGTTTCAGGAAAAATTTCCGCAGGTGCGCGTGGCGTTGCATGACTTGTCCTCGGAAGAAATGCTGACGCGGCTGGGTGAAAAGAAATTGCAGGTGGCGCTCACCGTGCCGCCGACGGGAAAAATGGCGCGCAGTTTTTCCACTGTCGAACTGGCGCGTTACGCGATGGTCGTGGCGGTTGCGCCCACGCATCCGCTGGCGAAGTTGAAGGCGCTCACGCTCCAGCAAGTTGCGCGCGAACCGCTCATCGGCCTGTCGCGCAAAGATTATCCCGAAGCGCACGCGGAGATGCGTAAATTATTTTCCGCCGTTGGTTTGAAACCCAATGTGGCCGAGGAACACGAAGGCGGCACGGGCATCGTGACTGCCGTTGAGGCGGGACGCGGCCTCTCACTCGTGCCGAACAGTTTCGCGTGCATCGTCGGAATGCGCGTGAAATTGCTGTCATTGAAACCCGCCTTGCCGCCGATTCCCGTCGGTGCAGTCTGGCTCAAGGAAAATGATTCGGAACTGGTGAAGAAATTTATCGCGGCGGCATCACCGACAAAGTAGGCGTTGTTTTTATGGTGGGCCAAGTCGCGCTGCGACTTGGCACTGGCCGCACAGCGGCCACTTTGAGGTGTAAAATTTTCTAGACGTGCGAAAGTTTCCGTCGCCTGACGCTTCGCTCGGCGACGGGTTTGTCGCAGCGCGACAAACGCTACCAGCCTATCGCGGCGGCATCACCGGCAAAGTCGCCGCCGGATCTTCCGGGTCTTTGCCGAAAAGCCAGAACAGCGCCATCACCACGACGGGGAAAATAAAAATCGCGAGCAACAGGAGGCGGGTGCGGGTGACGGGTTTCATCGTCAAGCCTTATGCTGCATCTCGCTGTGGACTTTCACCACGGCTTTGAGCAGCGCATCCCAATCGGCTTCCGTCGTTTCCCAGCCGGCACTGAAACGCACGGCGCGATGTGCTTGAGCAGATTTTAATCCCATCGCAGACAAAACGTGCGACGGATCTTCCTTGCCGGTCGTGCAAGCCGAGCCAGTCGAGACGGCGAAGCCCGCCTTGTCGAGGCGGAGAACCCATTGCGATTTGCGGTCGCCGTCCGGCATGAGCGCGGAAACGGTGTTCCACAAACGCGGCTGGTTCTGGCCGAGAATTGTTGTGCCGGGCAGCGCGCGGAGCAACTGCGCTTCAAAATTATCGCGCCACAATTTGCGGAGCAGATGTTCGCTGCGAGCCATTTGTTTCTCGCGTGTTTCGAGCGCGGCCACGAGCGCGGCGATGGTCGCGACGTTTTCCGTTCCCGCGCGACGACCGCCTTCCTGCTTGCCGCCGTGGAGCAAGGGCGTGATTTGCGAGCGATGCGGAATTTTCAAAAAGCCCACGCCGCGCGGACCGCCAAATTTGTGCGCCGCGCCGCTGACGTAATCGCAGTCGCCGAGTCCCGCGCACGGCAGCTTGCCGATGAACTGCACGGCGTCGGTGAAGAACGGCACTTCGTAAGCCTGGCACATCGCAAGAATTTCCTGCCACGGCTGGATGATGCCGGTCTCGTTGTTCGCGGTCATCACGGCGACGAAGCCGGGACGCGTTTCAGCGAGTTCGTTCGTGAGCCATTCCATGTCCACCACGCCATCGTGCGTGACGGGAATGTGCTTCACGCGTTTGCCAAAATAATGCCGCGAAGAATCGTCAATGCACGGATGCTCAATGGCGGAGACCCAAACCGGTTCTGTCGCCGGAAATTTCTTGGCGAAATGGTGCATGACCATGTTGTTCGCCTCGGTCGCGCCGCTGGTCCAGATGAGGTCCAGCGGATGACAACCCAGCAGCACCGCGAGTTTTTCGCGTGCCTCCGCCAGCGCCAGCGCTGCGCGCGAGCCGGCGCGGTGCATGGACGACGGGTTGCCATCAATTTTTTCAGTGACGTGCAACCACGCTTCGCGCGCCTCGCGCATCACGGGCGCGGTGGCGTTGTAATCGAAGTAAATCATCGAACCACCATGATAATAATCTGCGGCGAACTGGCGAGAGTTTTTGACGGTTGCTGTTGGCTGGCCCGGCGGCGCGGCATTGAGGAGATTCCATTTTTTGTCTGAATTTATCATTGCCCGGCGGCGCAGTTCAGGGAAACTGGTAGCGAACTTAACGAAAGGAAAATTAAATTATGACTGCTGGAATTATTGCGTTGGTTGTGTTGGGCGGATTGCTGGTGCTCGCCATTATCGTGGCCATGGCTGCCATCGGCATTTACAACAAGCTCGTCACGATGCGCAACCGTTACAAAAACGCCTACGCGCAGATTGACGTGCAGCTCAAGCGCCGTTACGACCTCATCCCGAATCTCGTCGAGACCGCCAAGGGCTACATGAAGCACGAGAGCGGCACGCTCATCGCCGTCACCGAGGCGCGCAACATCGCCTACGCCGCGTCGAAAAGCGCCGCGAGCAATCCCGGCGATGTCAGCGCCATGAAAAATCTCGCCGCCGCCGAAGCTGGCTTGGGCGGTGCGTTGAGCCGCTTGATGGTCGTGAGCGAACAGTATCCCGATCTCAAGGCGAACCAGAACATGATGCAGCTCACGGAAGAACTGACCTCGACGGAAAATAAAATCTCCTTCGCGCGGCAGGCCTACAACGATTCCGTGATGACCTACAACACCGACCGCGAAGTGTTTCCGAGCAATCTGCTCGCCGGGATGTTCAACTTCGCGGCGGCGGAACTCTTCGTGATTGATAAGCCGGAAGAGAAAGTCGCGCCGAAGGTTTCGTTCTCCTGAAATCTCGTAGCAGCCGACGTGAGGAGGCTCTGACTTTTTTCCAAATTGAATTGAGCCTCGTCACCTCGGCTGCTACGCAAAGTTCAAATGGATTTCTTCGCGCAACAAGACCACGCCCGGCGCAAGACGAAATGGCTCGTCGTCTATTTCGCGCTCGCCGTCATCTCGATGATCGTGATGATCTACGGCCTCGCGGTCTTCGTGACATTCTACGTCGGCCTCAAGCAGTCGCATCATCATTACGTCCAGCAGTCCTCCGTGGATTTATGGCAGCCGGGATTGTTTGCGATGGTCACGCTCGGCACGCTCGCGGTTATTTTTTGCGGCAGCGCGTGGAAGACGCTGGCGCTTTCCGGCGGTGGCAGCGCAGTCGCCGAATCGCTCGGCGGACGGCTCGTCAATCCCAACTCCAACCAGCCCGACGAACGCAAGCTGCTGAATGTCGTCGAGGAAATGTCCATCGCCTCCGGTGTGCCGATGCCGCAGGTTTACGTTTTGGAAAATGAGGAGGGCATCAATGCCTTCGCCGCCGGTCACTCCACGAGCGATGCCGCCGTGGCCGTCACACACAGTTGCATGACGAAACTGTCGCGCGATGAATTGCAGGGCGTCATCGGCCACGAGTTCAGCCACATCCTGAACGGCGACATGAAATTAAATCTCCGGCTCATCGGGATTCTGTTTGGGATTTTTTGCGTCGCCACGATTGGGAGAATTCTTTTGCAGGCGCGCGGCAGCAGTCGCGATAAAAATCCTTTGCCCATCATCGGCATTTTTCTGCTGGTCATCGGTTCGCTCGGACTTTTATTTGGCCGTTTGATTCAAGCCGCCGTCAGCCGCCAGCGCGAATTTCTGGCCGACGCTTCCGCCGTGCAATTCACGCGCAATCCCGGCGGGCTTTCTGGCGCGCTGCAAAAACTTGGCGGCTACGGTTCGCAAGTTGAATCACCCAACGCGTCTGACGCCGGTCATTTATTTTTTGGCAACGCCATGACGAGTTCCTTCATGGACGCGCTGGCCACGCATCCGCCGCTGGAGGAACGCATCCGCGCGATTGATCCAAACTGGGATGGACAATTCAAGAGCGTGCCGGACGAACGCGTGGAACAACTCTTCGAGCGTGCAAAACCAAAAACGACTTCGCCGCTGCCATTCGACCCCAAGCTCGCGGCGATTCTCACGGCGATGGGCAGCGATGCGCCGCCAGTGATCCGTTCCGAAACCGTTTTGCCGAATCTCGGCAACCCCACGCCGCTGCATTTGAAATACGCCGAGCAGATGCGCGGTGCCTTGCCGGAAAATTTGCGCCAAGCCGTGCGCGAACCCGTGACCGCCGTGGCGATGATTTACGCGATGCTCTTGAGCGACGACGCAGCGCAGCGTGCGAAACAACTTACCGAACTCGCCGGCCGTGCGCCGCAAAATATCTGCGACCAAGTCATCGCGCTGTATCCTGAAGTTGTGCAGGCAGCCACGCGCGCGCGGCTGCCATTGGTGAATCTCACGCTGCCCGCGTTGCGCCAAATGGACGCCACGCAGTTCAGCCAGTTCTCGCAGACGTTGGAATGGCTCATCGCCAGCGATGACCGGGTGGAGCTGTTTGAATTCGTCCTGCAAAAAATTGTCCGCCGCCACCTCGCGCCAAAGTTTGGCGTGGCGCGTCCGACGGCGGTGCAGTTCTACACGCTCAAGCCGCTCGTGCCGGATTGCGCGGTGATTTTGTCTG
>JAYVQV010000481.1:0-4473 GCA_043776855.1 Limisphaerales bacterium
AAAGATTGTCAATCGCTTTTAGAACTTGTTCCTTCTTGTTCATAAATTATTTCTTCCGTTTCAAAATTTCTCCGGCGAGTTCCACCAGCATCTTCACCGAGGCGACCACGAGCCAGAAACTGGCGGCGACCGCGACGGTGACGATGCTGGCGGTGAGCATAATTATTTCACTACGGCCCCGGCGGCCTGACCAGCGGCTTTGCCCGCCGCACCCAGCGCTTGCGTAACGGCGTCGCCCGTGGCGGAAATCATCTTGGCCTGCGCTTCACCCGTCGTGGTGATCACGTCGGGGTTTGTCCGCGCGTTGAGATTTTTGATGTGGAGCGAGACGCCGTTCGTGTCCGCCGTCACGTCCAGGGATTCGAGCACTAAATCTTTGGGGCCGGTGAAGCTGAAGGGGTGGCCGTTGAGATCGCCTTTAACTTGCGTGGCCGGAACGGAGTCGCGCACCGTGGTGCAGCCGGTGAAGGCGAGGACGAGGACGAGGACGAGGATGAGGGACAGGATTTTTTTCATGGTTTAAGGGTGGGTTGAGGTTGGTTTAACGGACGGGAAATAAGCTGGCGACGGCGATGGAGGAGGAACCGGCGCCGCCGCCAGTGAAGCGCCGAGCGGCTGAATGCGGCGAGCGACCGACGAAGTCAGTGACGCCGGGGCTTCAAGAGGGGATTTGGTTCGCTCGCCAAAAATCATGGGAGCATTTGAACACAGCCGTGGAATTCTGCACGTCAGCCGCTAACGCGATTCGCGGTGGTGGGAAAACGGGGGGAAGAAAAAACGGAACGGCAACTCGTCGGTCGCTCGCTCCGTGAGCCGTTACTTAAACAGCAGACGGCGCAGCGGACAAGAAAAAAAGAATTAACAAGTCTCGGCGGGCGAATTCAAAATGCGGAAATTCCGCATTTTGAAAAATCGGATTTTCCGATACTTGAACTCACTGCGTTGTCCGAACTTCGGGATGAAGTTTATACCACGCCTCGGTCTGCTGCTTGATGATGTATATCTGCATATCGTATTCGGTCGGATAGCGGCGCTCGGCTTCGGCGCGGATCTGCGCCGCCACGGCGGCGGGAATTCCACCGGAAGAAATTTGCGCGCGGAAATTATTTTGCGCCGCGCGCGCGCACCGGGGATGATGATGAGCCAGATCATTGCACGTTGTTCTCGCGCGCCCAGCGTTCCACGTCATCTTCGCCGTTAAAACTTTTAGCGGGGCGCGGCAGGGCTTTGCCACACTTGCGGCAGTTGAATTCGTTGCCGCACGGGCGCGCGCAATAAGGACAAATTTTTTCATTCACGTTGGCCACATAGCCGATGGGCACGGTGAATTGCGCGCCGCATTGGCAGCGCCGCGCACCGGTGGGACACGGACGGAGACATTCCGGGCAGGGCGTGCGCTTGTCATTTAGCAGCGTGAGCAGCCAGCCGAGCGGGCCGAGGAGCAAGCCCAGCAACACGCCAAAACCCGGACAGCCGCGACCCTGCCCAATCATCCCGCCGACCAGCGCGGAAATAAAAAACCAGAAGATGAGGATCATAAAAAGTTATTGGAATCCGCCGGGCGACAGATCATTTCGGACGCTTGAATATTAAAATAATTTTTCCCGTGCGAATGTTGGATTTCAGAGTTTCAATTTGCGGAACTGCGGAAACCAACTCCCATCCCTCGCGACCAAGGTGGTTAAGTGAATCAGGTGTGTTGGTTATTCCCAAGACGGTTGGAGTTTCCAAATTAAAAGTTCCAGGGCTTGCATTGGCGGAATCGTAGCCCTTCATCGCCTCCGTAGCCGACTTTGCTTTATCATTTAACAGCAAAAAAGCTGCGTCGGCTGCAAGGTTGTCAATGGTTACAGTTTTATATTCCCACTTTGGTTGGCAGCCGCACAGCAGCGCGGCGGCGAAGATTGAAAAAATAAGTTTCATGGTGGGTTGTCGTGGATAGTTTTCTGGAGCGCGTCTAGTTGGGCTTGCAGTTGCTCCAGCTTCTTCAAAACTTTTCCGTAGTCAACTTTTTCCTTCGGCGGCGGCGCGGACACACGGTAAGGAACTGCGTCTTCGTGCAAAGTCATTGCTGGCCTGCTTACGATTTCCGAATACGGCACAGGATTGTTATTGCCGTAAAACTGATTCATCAGAATTTTGAACTTGTAGCCGCCTTCGTTGCGAAGCTCCAATCCATTTATTGCCGCGACAGAATAACCAACAGCGTTGGCAACCTCTTGAAGCGTCAATTTACGCCTCTCTCTTTCCTCCTTAAAATTCATTTACAGAAAATATGTAATATACCTGTTGACGATTTACAGTTTTTTTGTAAATCTACCGTCATGCAACGCGTAACACCTGCTACAAATCGCACGAAGGGCCGATTGAGGCAAGTTAGATTCCCCGGCATCTGCAACGACGCGGCGCAACTAGGCGTCCACCGAAACCATCTTTACCTCGTGTTGTCACACCAGCGCCGGAGCGATGACTTGATGCGCCGCTATCGCGCAATGAAAAAGGAGTTGGCATGATCACGATACATTTTCCCACGGGTAAAAAAGTTGTGCTGCCCACGGCGAATTTTGTGGAAGCAGAGAATGAAGGCGACGGAAATGATGAGTGGAAATTCTACACCAAACAAGGCGGCACGCTGCTGGCGGTGGCTTCAAGACGCGCCGGGGTGGTGATTGAATTTCAAACAACCGGAGGTGCCAAGTGAGCTTTACTCAAATAATTCCTGGCGGAGGATTTGGATCAATGCCTGCTCATGATCGGAAAGCGGGCGTTCCGGGCAGAGGTCTTGCAGCATACAGGACATGGCGTGAAACAGGGTCTTTCCGTCCATTGGTTGCAACGCATCATTCCACTCTATCTGGGGCGCCAGATCGCCTTCCGGTTCCTCTAAGTGTTTTATCCAGCCAGCCTGCTGTAAGCGGCGCAGCAATGCGGTTGTATGCAGGCGGTAAGACTGGTCAAGGTCATGGTCGCGTTTCATGGGTGGAAAGATTCCGCGCGCGCGCTCACAAACACAATTCCAAAAACGGAGGTGCCCAGTGAAAATGAAAATCGGAAAGCGGAAAGCGGAAAGCGCAAAAGTTATCCGGCGCGACGCGCGAGTCATCAGGGGCAAAACCTATGTGATCGAGTCTGGCACGGCCACGATCAGCCCCAAGAATCTAAAGGCATTGATGCGCCATGCCGCCGAAGCCTTGCGCGCCACAGTAGGAGGTGCCAAGTGAAATCAATTTGTCTCCGGTTTGTCGTTGGCGAGCTTGCGGGCGATCAAGAAAAGCATCTCGGCCTGCAATCCCGTCAATCCGCCCAGCGCGGTTTCCAGGGCGTTCACGTTCATAAGGCCGCTGCTGCCAGAACCGGTAAGCCTTACATCTTTGAATTCTCCGCCAAGGCCGACCGCTGTGCGCTCCACCCAGCCCAAGTCGCGCAGTTTTTCCAGCACCTGATTAAAGGCGGCTCGACTCTCCGATTCTCCTTCAAGGAAGTTGGGGGTGTTCATGCCGCCAATTCTAAACCCGCCACCCAAGGAGTCCAGCCGTGAGCGCGCAATTCATGGTGGAATACGTGGGCGCGCCGGTGAAGTTCTCCGGCACGAATTTTGAACTCGTGGACGAAGCCCACGCATCCGTCTTTGTTGACCAGGCCAGCGCGTGGTGGAGTGCGTATCAATCCCAACTCGCGCCGAACCATCTGCGCGTGGTCAGTTTGTATGCTCGGCGCGACGGAGTCTCGCACCAACGGAACTGAAAGCTGAAACCTGAAACCTGAAAAAAATATGAATAACGAACCAATCCATTTCCTGCCCATTGAAAAATTTTGGGAGCGCCCGCCGGTTTCCGCTTTCCGCTTTCCGCTTTCCGCTTTTTTGGCGGGTTGTCTCGCCGGCACCATCGGCACGGTGATTGTGGCGAGCGTGCTGATTTGGCTGCTGCGCTGAAATGAGAATTTTTCCTGCCCTGAACCATGCCTAGCGATCTCAAAATTCTGATCCGCTGCGAGGTGGCACTGTTCGCCATCAGGCGCTTGAATTTTTTGCTGACCTGTCCGCCGGGCTGGCTCATCAAACTCAACCCAAAACTTTTGCAGAGGCTGAAATGAATCCCGACGCGCGCAATATGAGTCCGTTGGCAAAGATTGATGGCGTGTGCCTGCTCACGCGGCAGCCGGTTGACCTGGTGCGCGCGATGGCGGATGGCGGCGATCTCGTGGCGGGCCGTTATCAATGGGTCTGGAACGTGGCGACGGATGCGCGCGGTGAAATCCGCGACTTGCGTTTTTGGATCGGCGAAGTGCTGGCGCAAAAAAGGCAGGCGGCGCTGACGCTGGCGGAGGTGATTGATTTTATTTTGCCGCCGGCGCGTCGGGAATTTCCGGCGGGCGAGGTGTGCGCGCTGTTGCAGGTGCGGCGGCCGACGTTATTGGAACTGCGCCGCGAGCTGCACGGCAAGGAGCGAGCGGGCGGCAATTTTTATCCGC
>JAYVQV010000482.1:0-4471 GCA_043776855.1 Limisphaerales bacterium
GCGCAGCAATTCCGGCACGGTCAGACGAAGCTGACCCGCCAGGCCCTCAATCTTGCGATAGAGGCTTTCAGGCAATTGCACTTCCGCTTTCTTCATGGAAACAAACTAACCGGCTGGCCGTTGGAATCAAGCGCGGGTTTTATTTCTTCTTCCCCGCGCGCCGGGCCGCCAATTTTTCCAGCCGCTGCCGTTCTTTGGCGATGGCGTGAAAGCCAAGTTCGCGTTTGGGCTGCACCGGCGGCGCCATCAGTTCGCGGATGGCGTCGAACAAAGTTTTGATGGCTGCGTCATGGCCTTCGAGCTGGCGTTCCAGTTCGGCGAATTTCCGCGCGAGCGTTTCGCTCGTGGACAGCAGCCGGCGCAAGCTCACGAACGCGCGCATGATGGCGACGTTGACCTGCACGGCGCGTTCGCTCCGCAGCACGCTGGACAACATGGCGACGCCTTGTTCGGTAAAGGCGTAAGGCAGCGACCGGCGTCGACCACCGTGCTTGAAACTTGAAATGCCAATTTGGCATTTCAAGTTTGCATACTCCTCTGGTGTCAGTTGAAACATGAAGTCTTCCGGGAACCTTTCGAGGTTGCGGCTGACTGCCCGGTTCAACGCGCCCGTGTCAACGCGGTAAAGTTCTGCAAGCTGCTGATCCAGTAAAACCTTTTCGCCGCGAATCAGGAAAATTGAATTCTGAATCCGCTCCAATGGAATTAGCTCGGTAGATTTATTCATGTTGTTTAATAAGAAAACTTGAGGTCACAATTTGTGACCTCAAGTTTTCTAATACTGGCTACTTCACATTCAATTCCCGCAAAATCCTAAATTTCTCAATCCGTTTCCGCAGCGTGGCGCGCGTGATGCCGAGCATCTTGGCGGCGTGAACCTGGTTGTTGTTCGTTTCCTTCAAGGCCTGGATGACCAGCTCGCGTTCCACGGCGGGAATAATTTTTAGTTTCGGATCGCGCTTGGCCCATTGGAACAGTTGCCGCGCGAGCGCAGCGGCATCGGTCGTGGCCGCCTCACCGGCGTTCGCGGAAGCAGACGTGACGACCGATGGCCCGCTGGTCGCGCCGGAAATTTCCGGCGGCAGATCGCCGAGCAGGATCGCATCGCTCTTGGCGAGGACGTGCGCGCGGCGGATGGCGTTCTCCAGTTCGCGCACGTTGCCGGGCCAATGATATTTTTCGAGCGTCTTGATGACGCTGGCGGCGATGGATTTCGGCTGGCGGTTGTGCTCGCGCGCCAGCTTCTTCAGAAAATAATTCACCAGCAGCGGAATGTCCTCGCGCCGGTCGCGCAGCGGTGGAATCTGAATGCGCACCACGTTGAGCCGGTAAAATAAATCTTCACGGAACTGTTTCGCGGCGACGGCGGCTTCGAGCAGTTTGTTCGTGGCGGCGATGATGCGGACATCCACCTTGATCGGCGCGTTGCCGCCGACGCGTTCGCAGGTTCCGTTTTGCAACACACGCAAAATTTTCGTCTGCGTGGGCGGCGTCATGTCGCCGATTTCGTCGAGAAAAATCGTGCCGCGATTGCATTGCTCAAACTTGCCAATGCGCTGGACGGTGGCGCCGGTGAACGAACCTTTTTCGTGGCCGAACAATTCGCTTTCCAAACGTTGTTCAGGAATCGCCGCGCAGTTCACGGCGAGGAACGGCTGTTCCACGCGCTGGCTGTGATGATAGATCGCGCGGGCGACGAGTTCCTTGCCCGTGCCGCTTTCGCCGGTGACGAGCGCGGTGGCATCGCTCGCGGCGAGCTGGCCGATGAGTTTGAAAACCTGCTGCATGGATTCGCTGCGCCCGACGATGCCCAACTCGTAATCTTCCGATTCCAGCAGCGGCTGATACGACACGATTTGTTTCATGTCGCGCGCGGCCTTGAAAGCATTCGCCACGACTTCCTTGAGCTTGGCAATGTCGAAGGGCTTCAGCAGATAATCGTAAGCGCCGAGCTTCATCGCCTCGATGGCCATTTGCGTCGTGCCGTAAGCCGTCATCAAAATCACGAGCAGCTTCGGATCGCTCGCCCGGATTTTGCGAAGCGTTTCAAGGCCGGTCATGCCCGTCATGCGGATATCCATCAGCACGAGGTCGGGTTTGAATTTGGGAATGACCTTCAACCCTTCCTCGCCACTGGCGGCGGTGGCGAGTTCGATTTCCGGCGACGCAAAAATCCGTTCAATGGAATACCGCACATCCTCCTCGTCATCTATCAAAAGCAGCTTGTTCATCTTTCAACCATGATAATTAACCGCGCCGGAATGGATATAGATTTTTTGCGCCGAGAAATTGATTTTTCATTTCTGAAAATTCGCGTAGCCTGCGCGCCAATCAATGAGTGCCGCCGCCAACACTTTGAGCGCCGAAGCCGTCGCTAACCTTCCGCGTCACGTCGCCGTCATCATGGATGGCAACGGGCGCTGGGCCAAGTCGCGCCATCTGCCGCGCATCGAAGGGCACCGGCGCGGCGCGGATTCTGCGCGCGAAATCATCCGCACCGCCGGCGAACTCGGCATCAAGTATCTCACGCTCTACGCCTTCTCCGCTGAAAATTGGAACCGCCCCAAGGACGAGGTGGACGCACTGATGAAATATCTTGTCCACTACCTCAAATCCGAGACGAAGGATCTGAACAAAAATAATGTCCGCCTCGAAGTCATCGGCCAGATTCATCGCCTGCCGGACAATGTGCAAGAGAGTCTCGCGAAATCAATCGCCACCCTTTCCAAGAACAACGGCCTCACGCTCATCATGGCCTTGAGCTACAGCAGCCGCATCGAGATCGTTGACGCCGCGCGGCAGATCGCGGAAAAAGTGAAGTCCGGAAAACTGGAGCCGGCGGACATCACCGAGAAAGTCATCTCCGACCACCTCTGGACGCGCAATGTCCCCGATCCCGACTTGCTCATCCGCACCAGCGGCGAGATGCGCGTGAGCAATTTCCTCCTCTGGCAAATCAGCTACGCCGAACTCGTCATCACGCCGACCTTCTGGCCGGATTTTAAGAAGCCGCAATTTTATGCCGCGCTCGAGGAATACGCGAAACGGCATCGCAGGTTTGGCGGAGTTTGAACCGCTAATCTGCGCTCATCTCCGCTGATAAAACCGGGCGGCTGCCGCTGAAATCATTTGTGAAGATAAGCGTAGATTAGCGGTTAAAGATTTACCGGCTGACCTTCCCGCCCGTTGGTTCCGCTGAATAATCCGTGTCCATCCGTGTCCATCCGTGGTTTAATTTCCGCGCTTGGAAAAACTATTTCAGATCATCCACGAAGACGCCGACCTGCTCGTCGTCCACAAACCCGCCGACCTCGTCTGCCATCCCACCAAAGGCGATGAATACTCCAGCCTCATCAGTCGCGCCCGGATTTATTTGGAAAGACTGAATGCAGCCGCCAGAATTCCGAAGCCCAAGCTTCCGGTGACGCCTCACTTGATTCACCGCCTCGACCGCGAAACTTCCGGCGTCGTCCTCCTCGCCAAACATTTTGAAGCCGCGCGCGAACTCGGCAAAGTCTGGGAGACGCGTTCGGTAGCCAAGGAATATCTCGCCATCGTTCATGGCCACGTCGTGGCGGAGCAGGGGACGATTGACGCCCCGCTCGGCAAAGATGTGGACAGCATCATCGCCATCAAAGACTGCGTCCGCCCCGACGGCGCGCCCGCGCAGACGGATTTTTTTGTCGAGCAACGCTTTGAACAGAGCGGGGAAGAATTAAAAATTAAAAATGCAAAATTAAAAATGCCCGGCATCGCCTCATCCGGTGCCGCCGATATTCCTTTTCCACTTTCAGGTTTCAGGTTTCCGCTTTCGCCGTTTTCCCTCCTCCGCCTGCGTCCGCACACTGGTCGCAAACATCAAATCCGTCTTCACCTCGCCCATCTCGGCCATCCCATCGTGGGCGACAAGATTTATGGCGGCGACCCGGATTTGTATCTTGCCCTCGTCGAAAGCCGGTTGACCGCCGCGCAACGGGAAAAGCTCATCCTGCCGAATCACGCCCTCCATGCCGGACGCCTCACCTTTGAATGGCGCGGGCAAAAATATGACTTCCGAACGCCGCCCGAACCGTGGTTCACCCAATTTATCCCTAGTTTGGCAAGGTAGCGTCAGGCATCCCTGCCTGACGTAGAGCCGGGGCTTCCAGCCCGGCGGCAAGAACCTCGCATCAATCAGAACGCGTTAAAATAATTCGCAACCCACAAACCTAACCGACGTTTTATCCGGGCGGCTAGAAGCGCGCCCTCTACGTCAGCCAAGATGGCCGACGCTACATTTGCAGACCGGCTCTAATCCATTCATCTGCGTATGTCTGTGAAATCTGCGGATGCTTTCGGCTGCTGGTTTGTCCGGTGCATCATCCCCCATTTTTGGTAGTGCCTGAATTGGCGGAGCGCGGCTCTGTGAGCCGCCGCCGTTCCAGATTTCCGAACGTCACCGTTTATTGGCAACGGTTCGGTTTGGGCGTGG
>JAYVQV010000483.1:0-4461 GCA_043776855.1 Limisphaerales bacterium
TATTCCGTGGACGTGCGCGTGGACAATGAATCGCAGGCCAGCATTCCGTTGCTGGTGAAGATGGTCGAGCGCCCGGCGGCCTGATTTTTTAGACAGGATTAACAGAATTCACAGAATTGAAATCTTTCCCGGCGAAGTTTTTTGAATTCTGAAAATTCTGTAATTCTGTCTAAAACTTTTTATACTCCGCGCCAACATGAACCAACCAATTCTCCAACTCGATCTCCCCGGCATCAAACGCGTCCGCTCCGGCAAAGTCCGCGAAGTCTTTGACCTCGGCGAGAGCTTCCTGCTCGTCGCCAGCGACCGCATCTCCGCCTTCGACGTCATCATGCCCAACGGCATTCCGCGCAAGGGCGAAGTGCTCACGCAGATCTCGCATTTCTGGTTCGAGAAATTCGCCTCGCTCGTGCCGAACCATCTGCTCGCCGGTGCGAACGATCCGCTGGAAGTTGGAGTTCAAGCTTTAGCTTGCCTCCCCGCCACGCAACTCGCCGATCTTCAGCGTCGCTCCATGCTTGTCAAAAAAGCCAAGCCGCTCGCCATCGAATGCATCGTGCGCGGCTATCTTTCCGGCAGCGGCTTGAAGGAATACAAAAAATCCCAGACCGTCTGCGGCATCAAGCTGCCCGCTGGCCTCGTGGATTCCTCCGAACTGCCCGAACCGATTTTCACACCGTCCACCAAGGCTGAACAAGGCCATGACGAAAACATCAACTTCGAGCAGGCGTGCGAAATTGTCGGCAAAGACCTCGCCACGCAGGCGCGCGATTTGAGCCTGATGATCTACAAAGCCGGACGCGATTACGCCAAGCAGCGCGGCATCATCATCGCCGACACGAAATTCGAGTTCGGTTTGTTCGAGGGCAAGCTCATCCTGATTGACGAAGTGCTGACGCCCGATTCCTCGCGCTTCTGGCCCGCCGACCAATACGCGCCCGGCCAAGGCCAACCGAGCTTCGACAAACAATTCGTCCGCGACTATCTCGAAACGCTGACGTGGGACAAAACTCCGCCCGGCCCGACGCTCCCCGCCGAAGTCGTCGCCAAGACTTCCGCGAAATATCTGGAGGCTTACGAAAAATTAACGGGTAAAAAACTTTAGTTAGTTGAACATATAGAAATGACCCGTCGCTATTACAGTTCAAGAGCCAAGCCGAGGAATTTGACCCTTGATGAACTATATTGGAAACTCACGAACCTGTATTTTATGTTTCGTGACAAAGATTTTTTCAAAGAGAAAGCTAAAATCACCGAAAACGATCTTCCTGTTTCAATTAAACACGAAGCGGCAGTCGCTCTAACTTTTCAACCATTTCCGATTGCAAAATGGACGGCAGAAGAAATCACGGAAGACCATATTTTTGACGCTCTTGAATTCCTCTACGACCGTGCTTCAAAGCCCGGACAATTAGTTCCGATGACGAACGAATCCGGATGGAATTACCACGACTACGATAGCTACGATGAAAATGCTGGGCAGGAAGAATTCAGAAATAATACCAATGCTTTTCTTGCGGATTACAAAACCGGATTTGAGTTGACCAAAGAGGGGATTGTTAAAGCGCTGGGCACGCACGGCCTTCAACACATTTTGGATGCTGAAATTGTCCCTTACGATGAGCGAAATGTTGACAGCAAGGTTCGCAATGCAATTGCAAAATGGCGAAACCGTCAATCACTGCTGTCAGAAAAAAAGGAAGCCATAAGAGAGCTTGCCGATGTGTTCGAGTGGCTAAAGAAAAATAAAAGCCTCGACACTGTATTGGACGGAAAAGATGAGTCAGCATTATTTGATATTGCGAACAACTTCGGCATCCGTCACCACAACCCAAAGCAGAAAACCAACTACGATTCTGCTATTTGGTATTCATGGATTTTCCATTTTTATTTAGCCACTTATCATGCTGCAATTCGGTTGTTAATTAAAAAAGAAAAGCGCATTAAGCTTCCTGTAAGACAAATTCCACGGACGCGGTAATTTGTCCGTTGGATTAAATCATGCAAACACTCGTCGAAGATTTTCTGCAATACCTGCGCCACGAGCGCGGGCTTTGGTCGCGGAGCGACATTGGAAATTAGCCAGCTACGAAGTGGCTGGTTCACCACGCGAAACATTTCCAAGTCCTGAAAGGACGCCGGAGCATTGCCAATCTCTCCACCGTCCCGCCGGGACGGATTTCATTTTTAGACGATTTACCCGGCACGGTGTGCCGGGCTAATTTCCGTTGCTCCGCTGGAGCAAATTATGATGGGCGATTTCGAGAGAAACCCTACAATCCTGATACGACTAGCGACTAGCGCATGACGAAATGAATCTTTCCAAACTCCGATCCCGCCTGAAAGAGCTGGCCTCGTCGGCGGACGCGAAAATTGTTCAGCGCTTTTTCAAGACCGCGCCGGGCGAATACGGCGCGGGCGACCAGTTCATCGGCATCCGTGTGCCGGTTTTGCGGGGGCTGGTGAAAGAGTTCCGCCAACTTTCCTTGCGCGAAGTGGCGAGCCTGCTCCGTTCGCCCATCCACGAAGAGCGGTTGCTGGCGTTGCTGCTGTGGGTGGACGCCTATCAGCGCGCCGACGCAGCGGGTCGCGACGCCATCTACGCGGCATATCTGAAAAATCTCAGCCGCATCAACAACTGGGATTTGGTGGACGGCTCCGCGCCTTACATCCTCGGACGGCATCTGGAAAATCGGTCGCGCGCTATTTTGTTCACGCTGGCCGCGTCCAAAAATCTGTGGCATCGGCGCGTGGCGATGCTGGCGACGCTGCATTTCATCCGCGCCCAAGATTTCACTGATGCGTTGCGCCTCGCAGAACTTCTGCGCGATGACGAGCATGACTTGATGCACAAGGCCGTCGGCTGGATGCTGCGCGAAATCGGCAAGCGTGACGTGGCGGTGTTGGAAAACTTTCTGGCGAAGCACGCCACGCGGATGCCGCGCACGATGCTGCGTTACGCGATTGAAAAATTTCCTGAACGCGAACGGAAACGCTATCTTGCAGCGGGCAAAGCCTGAACCATGCAAACGCTCGTCGAAGATTTTCTGCAATACCTGCGCCACGAGCGCGGGCAGTCGGACAACACGGCAACTTTTTATTCGCAATCCGCCTTGGCCGGGGTAGAGTTTGCGCCATGAGCGTGGAGCAAATTGAATCCGCCATCAAGGCGATGCCGCCGGCAGAACGCGCGCAGTTCGCCGACTGGTTTGACGTGCACCGCGATGAACTGGTCGCGGACAAGCGGGATGATTTGAGCGAGGCGCAAAAGGCCGAGTTGCTCACGCGCCGCCGCGAATACGACGAACACCCGGAGCGGTTCACCCGCATGGACAAGCAAGCCCTCGACCAGATGTTCGGTCGCATCCGCCAAAATGTTGCCGCTCGTCTTTCATCCGCTCGTTGAGGCCGACGTGGCCGACAGCGCCGAATGGTATGCCCGCGCGCAGCCCGGACTGGACGAGCGATTTCTGGCCGAAGTCCGCGAGCGGTTCGATGCCCTCCCTGCCGCCGCCTTTTTGTATGCCGTGCGTTTCGCAGACATTCGTCGAGTGAACCTGCCAGTCTTCAAACACGGTATTTTTTATTTCATCACCGATGAAGCGGTCGTGGTGCTGGCCGTCCTGCATGGTCATCGTGATTCGGAAGTTGAATTGCAACGTCGCCGGAAAAGATACGGCTGATATGCAAACGCTCGTCGAAGATTTTCTGCAATACCTGCGCCACGAGCGCGGGCAGTCCGACAACACAGCCACTTTTTATTCGCAATCCATGCCGGGCGCAGTAAAGTTTAAGCCATGAATGAATTGTTGAAACGCATCACCGTCAATCCGGCGGTTATGACCGGCGCGGCCTGTGTGCGCGGCCTGCGCGTCACGGTTTCCACAATTCTGGGACTGCTTTCATCCGGCGCATCGCGCGAGGAAATTCTCAAGTCCTACCCGTATCTTGAGCCGGCGGACATTGACGCCTGCCTCGCCTACGCCGCGTGGAAAACGCGGGAATACGACCTGCCACTCACGCCCGTCGCCGCATGAAGCTCCTGCTGGACGCGTGCATGCCGCTGGAATGGGCGGAGTTTCTCAACCGCCACGGCCACGAATGTCGCGCCTGGCTCGACCTCGGTGCGCCGAATGCGCCGGACACGGAAATCATGGCTTGGGCGCACGAACATGGCTTCGTGGTTTTCACCAACGATCTGGACTTTGGCAGGCTGCTCGCCTTTTCCCGCGCCACGCATCCGAGCGTCATTCAATTTCGTGCGCCGGACATCCGGCCGGCCGCGCTCGGTCAACTGGCGTTGCAGGCGTTGAAGGAACATCAAGGCCGGCTCGAAGGCGTTCTCGGCGAAGGCGCGCTCATCACCATTGAGACGGAACGCTTTCGCACGCGCATCCTGCCGCTCTCACCCGATTGATCCGGTGCAAACGCTCGTCGAAGATTTTCTGCAATACCTGCGCC
>JAYVQV010000484.1:0-4451 GCA_043776855.1 Limisphaerales bacterium
CACGCCCCGCAGGAACGTGACCGGCGGCTGACGATTCCCGCCGCGAACGGAATTTGGCTGGAAGCCAAATTCAACCGGCTGGAAGCCGGTTCCACCCGGGGCGGAGGCGCTCCCCAACTTCTGAGTTCAGGTTGAAATCTGCCGGGAAGGTCGCGAGATCGTTTGGGATGGTGGAGTTTGTCGCGCGGCGACAAATGATGACAGCGAAGCTGGCATTGTAGTGGGACAGGCGTCTCGCCTGTCCAGTTCGTGTTTGTTTCAGACAATCTTGGAAAATCTTGGAACACGACCGGCGAGACGCCTGTCCCACTGCCGTCGCCTGATCCCGCGCCTGCGGGACTCGGCGACGGGCTGGCTCGCAGCGCGAGCCAGCCCACCAGAAATATTCATCGCGCGAAAACCGCTGCCAAATTTTGCCAGCGTTTGATCCGCAGTTTTTTATTCGTGTGCCTTCGTGTCCATTCGTGGTTGGTTTTCTCCGGCTTGATTGTGGGCGGAACAATTTGCCATGCTCGCGGCATGAATTTCACTCGCGGACTTTTGGTTTTTACTTTGCTGGCGCTGGCCGTTTCCGGTTGCGCGAACACCGGGCGCGTGGCATCCAAGCCATTGTATCGCGACCCAGTTTTTGATGGCGCAGCGGATCCAACCGTCATCTGGAATCCGCAGGTAAAAAAGTGGTGGATGTTTTACACGAACCGGCGCGCGAACATGGCGGGGGCGTCCGGCGTGACGTGGGTTCATGGCACGCCCATCGGCATCGCGGAATCGGCGGACGGCGGCGCGCACTGGAAATATTTTGGCGACGCGCAATTTGAACTGCCGGCGGAATACGGCGGCACGAACGTCACGCGCTGGGCGCCGGATGTGATTCGCGCGCCGGACGGAACGTGGCAGATGTTTCTCACCGTGGTGCCGGGAGTTTTCGAGGACTGGAATCATCCGCGCTTCATCGTGCAGCTTACGAGCAAGGATTTAATTCACTGGAATCATCCGCGCAAATTGTCGCTCGCGTCGGACCGCGTGATTGACCCCAGCATTTTGCGGCTGCCGGATGGAACGTGGCGGATGTTTTACAACGACGAGCGCACCGGCAAATCCATTCACTACGCCGACAGCGCGGACTTGCAAAACTGGACGGACAAAGGTCTCGCGTTCAAGAGCCGGGGCGAAGGGCCGAAAGGTTTTCGCTGGCACGGAACGTATTGGTGCATCATTGACGAGTGGAAAGGTCTCGCGGTTTTTCGCTCGCCGGACGCGCTGCTCTGGAGCAAGCAGCCGACGAACTTGCTGGCGGGCGCGGGGCAGGGCGAAGACGATCAGGTGCAAGGCGGTCATCCCGATGTCGTGGTGAGCGGCGACCGCGCGTTTCTGTTTTACTTCACACATCCGGGGCGTCGTCCGGGCGCGGTGAAAGGTGCCAACGAACAGCGCCGCAGTTCCATTCAAGTCGTGGAGTTGCAGGACGAAAATGGCTGGCTGAAATGTGAACGTGATTTGCCAACGCACATTTTACTTCGACCGGCGAACTGATCTTGAACGCGCATGAAAAAAGTTCGCATTGGTGTGATTGGTGCCGGTTGGTGGGCAACCTTCGCGCACTTGCCCGCCATCAAAACGCATCCGGGCGCGGAGTTGGTGGCGGTGCAGAGTCGCGAACTGGAGTCGGCTAAAAAAATCGCGAAGGACTTCGGCGCAACCTTTGCCTGCGCCACGGTTGAAGAAATTCTTTCGTTGCCCGAACTCGATGCCGTCATCGTCGCCTCCACGCCCAACGTCCATTTTGTTCAGGCCAAGGCTGCGCTCGAAAGCGGACGGCACGTTTTGATCGAAAAGCCGATGACGTTCACCGCCGCCGAAGCGCGCGAGCTGGTGGAAATTGCTGCCCGAAAAAATTTACAATTGCTAATCAGTTGTCCGTGGCATTACACGCGGCACGGCATTGAAGCCCGGCGATTGATCCAGTCCGGCGCGCTCGGCGAAATCAAAATGATTTCCGTGCTGATGACCAATCCGATTGAAAAGTTGCTGCGCGGAATCAACACCTCGCCCACGCACGGCATGGACAAGGTCTACGTTGAACCGCGCCACGGCTCTTACAATGATCCTGCCATCGCTGGCGGCGGGCAAATCTACTGCCAGGTTTCGCACGCGGCGGCGTATCTGACTTTTCTCACCGGATTGAAACCGGCGGAAGTTTTTGCGCGCTTCGACTGCGATGGTTCACCGAACGACATCTACAACGCGCTCACCATCACGCTGGAAAACGGCGCGCTCGTCTCGCTCGCCAGCACCGCCGCCACGCCGCAAACCGAACGCACTTACGAAGTCCGCGTCTTTGGCAGTCGGGCGGTTTTGCAGTTGGAACTATGGCGCGGCACGATGACGCTGGTTGATTTCAACGACCGGCGCACGGATTTTTTACCGCTGGCTGAAAGTGAAATTTACCCCGCGCAATCGCCGGCGCAGAATTTTGTGGAGGCGATTCTTGGTTCTGCTGCCAACGGTTCGCCGGGCGAACTGGGGCTGGCTTCCATGGAAATCATTGAGGCGGCCTGTCATTCGGCTAAAACGGGCGGCTTGGAAAAAATTCGGCCAGTTAAACCGGCGAAATAAATTTATGGAAAATCAAACCATCCTCGTCACCGGCATTTCCAACCGCGAATTCATCGAACGCTACGCTGCGCCGGGGCGCGTCGGCCTGTGCGGCGGCATCACGAAAGTGGACGCCGCCATCCGCGCCGCGCAGCGGCATCTGCACGCGGAGCGCCGCTGGAGCGACTGGTCGCACGCGTTTTTGTTCGAGGGCAGACGCGTGGACGGCCAGCATTGGGTGATGGAATCCGACCTCCAGATTTTGCGGAAGAACATCCAGCTCGGCGCGCAGGAGAATCGCGCGGATAAATATTTCGACGAGAAAATGTTTCCCACGCTCGCCGTCCTCGACTTCGGTTTGAACGAAACGCAGACCGCGATGCTTTTGAGCGAGGGATTGGAACTGGTGGCGAATCACGAGAAGTATTCGCTGCGTGAACTCATCGGCACGCTGGCGGTGTTGAAGAAGCCGGAGTTGCGCGCGCAGGAAAATCGGCTGGCGCAGGAACGTTCGGTTTATTGCTCGGCGTTTGTGAAGCGGTTGTTTGAACGGCTGGAACTCGACCTCGTTCCCGGCGTGGCGGGCAAGAACACCGCGCCCGAAGACATCGCCAACTCGCCGTTGCCGCACACCAAGTATCTTCTGCTGCGCGAAATGCCCGGCCTGAAAATCGTTTCGCTCGGCAAGAAAATCAAAACCGGCGTCCAAGCGCGGCTGGCGAAAATCAGGCGGCGCGCGTAGCGTCAGGCATCTTTGCCTGACGTAGAGGGCGGCTTCCAGCCACCCGGAAAAACGCCGGCAGGATTTGGAGATTCCAAATTTTCCGGGTCGTCGGCGGGCGCGAGGTTTTCTCCGCCGGGCTGGAAGCCCGGCTCTACGGCAGGCAGGGATGCCTGCCGCTACAATAAAAACTCGCCGCCGTTCTATCGGCATTGCATTTTCTCCGCGTGCATCTCGCCCATCTGCGACTCCGCGACTTCCGCAATTACGCGCGGTTGGATGCAGATTTTTCGCCGGGCTTCCATCTGCTGCTCGGCGACAACGCGCAGGGCAAGACGAACATCCTCGAAGCGGTTTATCTCATGGCCACGCTGCGTTCCTTTCGCGGCGTGGGCGGCGCGCAGATGATTCGGCACGGGGCGAAGGGCTACTTCGTCGGCGGTAACGTGGTGGGGCAGGGTGACCGTGAAATAAAAATCTACTGGTCAGCGCGCGAACGGAAGCTCGCGCTCGACAATCAGCCGGTGAAAAAACTCGCGGATTATTTTGGCGCGCTGCGGACGGTGGTTTTTTGCACGGAAGATTTAGAGCTCGTCAAAGGTTCGTCGCGGTCGCGGCGGCGGTTTATTGATCTGTTGCTCGCGCAGACGCAGCCGGGTTATCTCGCGCTGCTCCAGCGTTACATGCACAGCGTCCGCGCGCGCAATGCGCTCTTGAAGGCGCGCGTGACGGACGAGGCGGCGCTGGAAAGTTTTTCCGCCGAACTCGTGAAGCTGGGCAACGAACTCATCCGCGCCCGCCGCGAACTGGTGCCGAAATTTTCCCCGCTCGCGCGTCTCGCCTATCGCCGCATCTCGAATGACGCGGAGGAATTACGCATCGAATACCAGCCGAGCGTGAAAAATGATTTTGCGGTGGAACTTGCGTCGTCGCGGGCGCGGGAGAAAACGTTTCGTGCCACGCTGGTCGGGCCGCATCGCGATGACTTGTCGTTGTTGCAGAACGGAAAATCCGCCGCGCAATTCGGCAGCGAGGGACAGAAGCGGACGCTGGCGATTGCGTTGAAGATGGCGCAGGCGGAATTTCTCACGGGCATCCACGGCTCGCCGCCGGTGCTGCTGATTGACGATGTGAT
>JAYVQV010000485.1:0-4443 GCA_043776855.1 Limisphaerales bacterium
TTCGCCGGGCTTCATGGTGCGACCAACTTGGTAGGAAATATTTCCAAGATGACAGAGCGCGCTGGAGACGTGACCTTCGGCGACCGGGCCGTAGAGTTCATTCATCTTCCGGCTGCAGACGACATCAATGAAATTTTGCATGTGGCGGTCGTGGCCTTTGAATTCCTTGATGACCTTGCCATCGCGGTCATGCGCGGTGGCGTTCCAATAATTCGGCGCAACGAGCATGCCGCCTTCGCACTCGACGACGTTGCCGATGGCTGCGCCGTGATACTTGTCCATCGTGGCAGCAGCGGCATCGGCGGCGTCCGCGCTGTTCAGCTTGGAAGTGTCCACGTCGCCGGTCTTGCCCGGCTTGGACGGCAGGCCGCGCACTTCAAAAATGAGCGGCGCAGTTTTGTAATCGTGAACGATGACTTGCGTGTTGGGCGTCTCGCCGTCGTCGTAACCGACGCGTCCGCCGAGGCTGAACGTGTGGCGCGGCAATCCGCTCTCGCCGAGAAACCAGCGCGCGACATCCATCTGATGAATGCCTTGGTTGCCAACGTCGCCGTTGCCGTAAGGCCAGAACCAATGCCACTCGTAATGCACCGGGCCGTTCTTTTTTGAATTGCGGCGCGACGGCAGAACCGGCGCGGGGCCGCTCCAGACATCGTAGTTGATTGTGGTGGGAATTATTTGTTCACCAGAAGTTTTGCCGATGCTGTCGCGACGTTTGTAGCACAGCCCGCGCGAGCAGGTGATCTTGCCGAGGTTGCCCGCGCGAATCCATTCGACGGCTTCGCGCAAACCTTCGCCGGAACGGATTTGCATTCCGGCCTGCACGACGCGGTTGTATTTTTTCGCGGCGACGGCGAGCTGGCGTCCTTCCCAGACGTTGTGCGAAACGGGTTTCTCGACGTAGCAATCTTTGCCCGCCTGACACGCCCAGATGCCAGCGAGCGAGTGCCAGTGGTTCGGCGTGGCGATGGTCACAGCGTCAATGTCCGGCGACGCGAACAACTCGCGCAAGTCGGTGTAAGTTTTGACGGACGCAGCCTCAATGCCTTCGTAGTGCTTCGCCTTTTCCAAAACTGCCGTGTCGGGATCGCACAACGCGACGATGCGGACGCCTTTGATTGAAGACAAACTGCCGACGTGATTTTTACCGCGACCATTAAGACCGATGACGGCAACGCGGACATCGCCGTTCGCGCCGGTGACTTGTGACCACGAGCGCGCGGAGAACGAAAGTGCGCCCGCCGCGAGCGCGGAGGTTTTGAGAAATGTGCGGCGGGAAAATTTATTCATGATTTTGAAAAATTATTTTCCAGCGGAGTATTCTGCATAGCGGTCAGCGATCTTCGCGGCCTTGTCATCGCCGTTGTGGAAATAGAAACGATAGCGCAGCGTCAGTTCGCCACCGGCGGGAATCGTGTAGTCGCCTGCGTGCGGCTGGTCTTTCAAACTTTCGAAATCATGTTTGCCAAACGGATTCGCGCCGAACAATCCGTAGTCGCGCACCTGCCACCACGTTGGGTGACGGAAGTTTTGCGGGCTGTCGAAGATGGCGACACCATAAGTTTTGCCGTCGTGTTCCGCGAAGTAATCACACCAGTCGGCTTGCTTGCCCCAGCAATCGCCGTCGCGCTGCCCGGCGCTGTTGGCGATGTGGCCTTTGCTCACGGTGGCCGCGCTCGCGACATCATTGCTCGCACCCGTGATGCTCGCGCCGCCGCCCTGGCTCTTATGCGGCAGCGTCATCCATTGCGCGAGGCGGATGGCCATCGTGCCATCTTTGTTATCGCCCAGCACGACGGGTTCGTTGGTCGGTGCGTGCAATTTGATTTCAAAATCAATCATCCGCGCGGCGGCGGTGGTGCGAAAAATAATCTGCCGCTCGTCCGTGCAAATGACTTTGCCGTTCGGTGCGACCCAATTATTGCGCGCGCGCAGAACACCGACATCACCGCTCGACGCTTCCAAAATTTTTTCATTAACAATTTTTCCTTTTTGATCGGGGGATTTTCCCTTGTCGCCGCTGCCTTCGTTCCAAAAATCCACGCCATTGACCATGCTGTGCGCGAACATGAGCGCGCGATGCCACGGATGATCGGTGTCCTCGCCCGCCGTCTGCTTCATCGGAAAATCCCGCGTGAGCGAAGTTCCGTCCGGCGCATGGATGGGATAACAATACGGCCGCGTCGCGCCATCGCCGAAAACGTATTCAGTGAAAAGCTGTCCGCGAATCTCCACGCGCACGCGGTCGGCGAGCGTGGTGAGTTTGACATCAGGCGTCTCGGCAGCTTTGGAAGAAGCGCAAGTTAGGGAAAGGCACAAAGCCGCGAGGGTCAGCTTGAAGGGGTTCATGGTTGGAAGGATGTTTTATCGTCGGCGAAGTTACAACGAAAAGGCATTTTTTCTTTGCGCCGCACGGCTCGGCGATTAATCATCGCCGCATCCAAAAATGAACATCCGTCCGCGCGTCAAAATCTGCTGCATCAAATCGCCGGAAGAAGCGCAACTCGCCATCGCGCATGGCGCCTCGGCAATTGGACTGGTCTCGTCCATGCCCAGCGGGCCGGGCGTGGTGGATGAAGCAACCATCGCGCGCATCGCCGTGACCGTGCCGCCGCCCATCGCCACGTTTCTCCTGACTTCCCTGCGTGAGGCGGATGCCATCATCGCGCAGCAACGTCGTTGTCGGACGAACACGTTGCAACTTTGCGATTATGTCGAGTTGTCCGTGTATGAAAAATTGCGCGCCGCCTTGCCGGGCATCGCGTTGGTGCAAGTGATCCACGTCACGGACGAATCCTCGGTGGCGCTGGCAAAACGCATCGCGCCGATGGTGGACGCGTTGCTGCTGGATTCAGGAAACACAGCGCTGGCGGTGAAGGAACTCGGCGGCACAGGACGCGTGCATGACTGGAGCTTGAGCCGCCGCATCCGCGACGCGGTGTCGAAGCCGCTTTTTCTTGCCGGTGGTTTGCGCAGCACGAACGTCGGTGAAGCCATCGCCGCCGTGCAGCCGTTCGGCCTGGATTTGTGCAGCGGTGTGCGGACGAATGATTGTCTTGATGAAAATAAACTGCGCGAATTTTTTACCGCTGTGAAGGCAACCTCCGCCAAGGTGTAGCGCCTTTCCCGACCAAAATAAAAACGCCCCGCTGAAATCAGCGGGGCGTTGCGAGAATCACGAAACCAAATTACTTGCCGGCTTCCGGCTTCGGCGCGGCGGGAGCGGCATCCATTTTCTTTTTGCCGGGGAACGCCTTGGCCCAAGCAGCTTTGTCTTCGGCGGACATGGCGGCGCGCTCGGTCTTGTCCAGCTTGCCGTTCTTGTCGGCGTCGTATTTGGCGAGCATATCCTTCTGGAGCGTCTGCTGCTCGGCGGTCAATTCCTTCTTGGCTTTCTTGGGGGCGGCATCCTGCGCTTGGACGACGAGGGCGGTGGCGCAAAACAACGCGACGGTGGCGATGATTAATTTCTTCATATTATTTGGTTATTTTTAGTTGTTGTGATTGAGACTACGGTGAGAAAGACGACGACGACGAACGACGGTTACAAGATTTTTACCCTCCCAACCAACCGGGTGCATCTTGACACTGTTCTTATCCGGCGGCAGGCGAAAGGAATTTCCCCCTTGCCCGGACAGGCGGGACGCCTGTGCTACCAAGGCGGCGAAACCGCCGCCCAAAGTAGCGCAGGCGTCCCGCCTGCTGCTGGGTTAAGGACAGTGTCAAGATGCACCCCAACCAACCGTCCGCAGACGGCTGGCATTTACTTTCCTCCGCTCCACTGCTAAAAATTCCGCGTGCTCAATTCCGCCGCCATCTGGAAAAATCTCAATTCACCGCGTCGCCTCTTTTTGCTCGCCGGGCCGTGCGTGATTGAGAATGAAAAACTCTGCCGCACCGTCTGCGCCTCACTGGTTAAAACCTGCCGCCAGCTCGGCATTTACTACGTCTTCAAGGCCAGCTTCGACAAGGCGAACCGCACTTCCGGCAAAGCCTTTCGCGGGCCGGGTATCGAAGGCGGATTGAAAGTGCTGGCGGCCATCCGCAAGGATTTCGGCGTGCCGGTGGTGACGGACGTTCACACCGAGGAGCAGGCCACGCTCGCCGGCGAAGTCGTGGACATCTTGCAGATCCCCGCGTTCCTCTGCCGCCAGACTGATTTGATCGAAGCCGCTATCGCCACTGGTAAAATCGTGAACATCAAGAAAGGCCAGTTCCTTTCCCCGCCAGAAATGGGACGCGTCGCCGAAAAAGCGCGGATGAATGGCGGTAAAAAAATTCTCCTCACCGAACGCGGCACGACCTTCGGCTACAACAATCTCGTCGCCGATATGCGCTCGATTCCCGTCCTGAAAAGTTTCGGCTTCCCCGTCGTGTTCGACGCCACCCATTCCGTGCAGCAGCCCGGCGGCGGCGGCGACTCGACCACCGGCCAGCGCGAAT
>JAYVQV010000486.1:0-4439 GCA_043776855.1 Limisphaerales bacterium
GAATTCCGCTGGCTCAAACTTGCTGATGCCAAGAAGCTCAAGTTGAACAAGCCGACGAAGATTTTGATTGAGGCGGTAAAGAAATTGAAGAGGCGCAATTGAAACAACCCTGCTCGTGCCTTGGCAGCCTTGGCTCCATTGATCGCGCAAACTGGCTTTGAGCTTCCAGCCTGGTATGAGCGACAATTTTGTTTGTGTGCAAAACCGATACCCCTGCTAGAGTCTCAATTATGAATGAGCTGTTGAAACGCATCACCGTCAATCCGCGCCAGATGGGCGGGCGGCCCTGCCTGCGCGGCATCCGCATCACCGTGGCGAATGTCCTGCGCCAGCTTGCGGCTGGTCATTCCCATGAGCGGATTCTTCAAGCGTATCCCGAATTGGAATCGGCGGACATTGACGCCTGCATCCAATACGCTGCACTGCTCGCCGATGACCGCGAATTGCAGATGGAACCGGCGTGAAAATTCTCGTGGACATGAATCTCAGCCCGGAATGGATCGGGCTGCTGTCCCAACCGGGCTGGATCGTGCGCCGCTGGAATGAAATCGGCCGGCCGGATGCGGAAGACCCGGACATCGCCGCTTGGGCCGCTCAAAATGGTTTCACCGTGCTAACGCAGGATTTGGATTTCTCCGACATTCTTTTTATGACCCAGGCGGCGGCGCCCGGCGTCATCCTTTTGCGCCATCACGACGAACACTCCGCAGAGTTCCGCCTCCATGTGCGGCGATGCCTTGCGGAAATGGAGAAACAATTGCAATCGCCGTCGCTGCTGGTGATTGATCGGCATCATGCGCGCTGGCGTCCATTGCCCATTGGAAGTGGCGCGGATGACTGAACCATTTAATTTGAAAGTGAGCCGCATTTCCATCGTTGACCTCGAAGTGTTCTACCGCGTGGGTGTGCCGGAGGCGGAACGCGCGCAGCCGCAGCGGTTGTTGCTTATCATCGTGATGGATTCAGATTTCTCCGCTGCCGCCAAGTCGGATGGCATCGCTGACACGATTGATTATTTCGCCGTCACTCAGCGCCTGCTGAAATTCGGCGAAGGCCGCGAGTGGAAGCTGATTGAAAAACTTGCCGCCGACATCGCGGACACGATTCTCCAAGATTTCAAACCGCAATCCGTTTCTGTGGAGGTGAAGAAGTTCATCATCCCGCAGGCGCGGTATGTTTCAGTAAATTTTACGCGTGCGCGGTAGCGTCTTGGACTGCGGCAGTCCTCTGCCGCTTTAGCATCGCGAGCCTTTTGTGTGAAAAGCGGCAGAGGGCTGCCGCAGTCCAAAACCTCGCGGACTTTTCAGGGTGCTAGCAGGGGAGGACGTTGACCATTACTGTTGCTGACTTTCGAACTTTTGCCCGTCCATCGTCTGCAATTTCCAGCCGTGCTTGTCCGCGACAATTTTTACCGCGCCGGAATCGCGCGTGTAGATCACCGGAATCTTTGTTTGCTCCAATCGTTCCTTCAAATTTTTGCCCGCGCGGCGCGTGGCGGGATATTCCGAATCGGCAATCACGATGACGCGCGGCTGGATGGCTTCAATCATCGCATCGCACAGCGGCTCGGTTTCCGTGGGCAGCCCGGCGATGACAATGTCCGCGCGTAAATCTGCGCCGCGATTCAGCAACTCGCTCTGGCTGCTGCGGCTCAAGTCGGAGAGGAGCAAAACTTTTGTGCCGTAAAAATTTCCCAGCAAGACGAGCGGACGGTCATCGGCTTTTGCGAGCGCGTTCGTGAGCGGGAATAACACCTGCCAGTTGCCGATGCTTTGGCCGCAGTTAAAAAAGTTGTGGCGTGCCTGCGGCTTTTCAAACGCGGCCACGGCATCGCGGTAGGCGGTGGAACGAAATTTCACGCCGCTCGTCCACAGTTCGCCGGTGCCAAAAATTTCATCCAGTGATTTCGCGCCGCCGCAGTTGCGCGTCGCGCCCTCGGTCAGCACGAGGCGCGGGATTTTGTTCACGCCTTGGGCGCGGAGGAAATCTTTTAGCGTGAACTTCACGGCGTTTTCATTGCCGCAGTTGATGAGCCAGTCGTTCTTCGTTCCATCAGCATCCACATAAATACCATGACCACCATTGAGCGGCAGCACGGTGAGTTCAGTTTCACCGCGCGAGATCTGCCATCGGCAAATGCCCGCGATGACGATGAGAATAATGACGGCAAAGAAAATTTTCCGCCGCGATTCCGCCAGCAGCCAGCCGCTGCTCACGCCGATGAGCAGCGCGAAATAAATTCCGATGACGGTGAGTGAGGGTGTCGGCACGTTCATCCACGCGCCGGGAATTTTCGTGAACGCCTCGCTGCACCACACCATGAGCGACATGAAGAGCCACGCGGCGTTGTTAAAAATTTCCGTGAAGCCCGGCAGCCAGCCGCCGCACAGGATGCCGCCGAGATTCGCCATCAGCGCGAAGCTGGAGAGCGGCACGATGACGACATTCGCCAGCAGCGTGACGGGGCTGAACAGGTGGAAGTAATACGCCGTGAGCGGCAGCGAGCCAAGCCACGCGGCGAGTGAAGTGGTGAGGCTGGTCGCGAGGAAGCGGAGCGGCGTTTCCAGCCAGCGCCGCCAGCGCGGAAGTAATTCACGCGGCAGCAGCGGATCGGTTTGCAGCAGGCGGTCACGGATTTTTTCCAGCGGCGGGGAGAACAGCGCGATGCTCAACACGACGAAGAACGAAAGCTGAAAACTGGCTTGAAACAATTGTTGCGGCTCCCACACGAGGATGATGAAGCCCGCCGCCGCGAGCGAATTCAGCAGATCGCTCGGACGTTTCAGCGACCAGCCGACGATGATGACGCTCATCATAATCGTGGAGCGGATGGCCGACGGCTGCCAGCCGGTCGCGGCGGTGTAGAACCAGATGAGTGGCAACACGACGAGGCCGCACGCACCGCGCGGCAGTTGCGCGACGCGGAGGAGCGCGAGCAAAATTCCCGCGATGAGGGCAATGTGAAGTCCCGAGATCGCAAAAATATGCATGGTGCCGGAGCGCATGAACGGCAAGCTGACTTCATCGGTGAGCGCGGTTTTCTGGCCGAGCGTCATGGCGAGGAGGAGTTGCGTGGATTCATCCGCCGGGTCGAGGCCGAGGGTCAAAGTGCGTTGCGCCCACGCGATGAAGCGCGCGGAGAACGGCGCGCGGGTCAAAGATTTTTCACCAAGCTGCCAGTCGTTTGTGCCGCTGGTCTTGAGCGAATAATAAACGCCGAGTTTTTCCAGATAGCTGCGGTAATCGAAAATTCCTTCGGCCACGGGCGAGTCAGGTCGGGCGAGGATGCCGGTGATTTCAACGGGCTGGCCAAGAAAATAATTTTCCGCCAGCACGCCCGGCGTGGTGACGATGATGTCGCCGCTCGCGGAACGCCACGCGTCGTGGTCGCGCCACGCCGTGACGCGCACGGAGGCGACCATGCGTTGAACTGTTTCTGCATCGCGCAGATAAATCCGTAGGCTGGGCGTCTCCAGCAACGTGCCGCGCACGGTGGTGAGCGCGGGCTTTTCGCCGATGACGGTTCGCAAATCATCTGGCGCAAGGATGGCGGTGTGCGCGGCGAAATTTGTCCAGCCGGTGAGCACGAGCAGCGGCCAGATGAGAATGGTGCGAAATTTTTCAAGGACGAGGACGAGGACGAGGATGAAGAATGAGATGGCGAACAGAGCGGCGAGCGGTGCGGAAAATAATTGCGCCAGTAGCAGTCCGGCGGCGTAGGCGAGAACGACACTTACAAACGGGCGATTCATTTTACCAGAGCTTGAATTTTTTCCCAGCGAGCCAGAGCAATGTCAGCCCGATGGCCCCGCCGATGACATCCACGACGACGTCAGAAATTTGGCCGGTGCGAGAGGGGATGAAGACTTGATGCAATTCATCGCTCGCGGCGTAGAGCAGGGTGATGCCGAGCGCGAGACCGGCTTCGTCCCAGCGCCATTGGCGTTTATCATTTCGCTGCGGTTGGCGGATGGCCCACCACGCGAGCACGGCGAGTGCGGCGAATTCTGTCATGTGGCAGCATTTGCGAAAGGCGTAGTGCAGTTGCTCAATGTGCGCCTGCGACATGGATGGAAACAGCCAGCGCATCAGCGGTTCAAAATAAATGGACGAGTGGTGCGCGGATTCGGCGTCGCCGGACGCGGTGAAGATGACGCACATCCAGACGAGCAGGGGCAGCCAGTAGATGAGGAATTTTTGGAGCTTCGGCACGCGGCGGGATGAAAGCGGGATTTGTCCGGCGCGGCAAACATATTTTGACGATGGGAGACCGCCTCAAAACCCAATTTACCAATTCGTGGAGCGCTGGTCTCCGACCCGGCGTGAAGGTGTTGCTGTTCCAAACCCGCCGGGTCGGAGACCGGCGCTCCATTTCCGCGATTGCCGAGCCGTCGCGCTTGTGGCATAGAAATGCACCCGATGAAAAAGTTAATTGCCAT
>JAYVQV010000487.1:0-4435 GCA_043776855.1 Limisphaerales bacterium
GGATATGCTGCTCGACGGCAGTTCGCTGATGTATTCGCAGCTTGATCCGGCGTCGGTGAAAAAACTTTTGGACGACCACCAGTCGCACCGGCAGGACAATCACAAGCTGCTGTTCAGCCTTGTGATGTTCGAGCAATGGCTCCGCAGCGCGCGTTCCAACGGATAAATTTTCATGGCCTTGAAACAAGTAGAAGTTCGCATCGCGGGAAAGAACACGTTCGTGCCGGCGGCGGACGTGTGCGGTCGCACCGTCATCGTGCGCGGCGGCCGCGTGAAGATCGCCCTCGAACACGAGGCGGATGTGATGCCGGGCGAATTCGTCAGCGACCCGGAAAAATTTGTCGCGGAACTCAAGCGCACCGGGCTGAAGGCCGACGTGCTGACGTTTTATCAGCGCCCGCCGGAAGTTGCGCCGAAGTTTGATTGCCATCTGGAGTGGGACAATTTCGCCGTGGTGGACTGCGAAAATTTTGATGCGTGGTGGGAAAAATTGCCGCAAGAAGCGCGCAAGAACACGCGCCGCTCCGCCAAGCGTGGGGTCACGGTGAGGTCCGTGGCCTACGACGACGCGCTCGCGCAAGGCATCCACAAATTGTGCAACGAGTCGCCCATGCGGCAGGGCAAACCGTTCTGGCATTTCGGAAAAGATTTCGAGACGGTGAAACGCGAGCACGGCACGTTTCTTGACCGCAGCGAATTTATCGGCGCATTTTTTGAGAATGAATTGATTGGCTTCATCAAGGTGGTCTACGTGGACCGCATCGCCTACATCCTGCACATCATTGCGTTCAACGCTCACTACGACAAACGTCCGCTCAACGCGCTCATCACCGAGTCCGTGAAAATCTGCGCGACGAAGGGCGTGAAGTATTTCGTGTATGGCCAATACATTTACGGCAACAAAAAAGACAGCACGTTGGTGGAGTTCAAGCGTCGCAACGGCTTCGAGCAATTGAACTACCCCCGCTACTATGTTCCGCTGACGTTGCTGGGGAAAATTTACGTCGCGCTCCGGCTCTATCGCGGCGCAGTCGGGTTGATTCCCGGCCCGGTGCTGAATGTGTTGCTGAAAGTCCGCGAGAAAATTTACGCGCTGAAGAACAAGCCGGAAAAACCCGAGGCGCCGAAAGAAAAGGAAGAATGAACAAAACTTTACCTTTGGGAAATTTTGATTAAAGTTTCCGCCCTGTCGCCGGTGTAGCTTAACGCTAGAGCAGCCAAATTGTATTTGGCAGATGGAGTGTTCAATTCCTCCCGCCGGCTCCAACTTCCCCATGGCCAAACCCTGTTATCCCAAAAACCCCAGCCTCCGCAACGGCCCGCTGGCGGAGGCGTATCTGTTTTTTCTGCGGAAGCGCTGGTCGCTGCCGGCGCGGATGTTCGGACTGCTGCTGGCGTGCGAAATCCGCTCGACGGTTCCCGAACGGCTGTTCATCCCCCACCCCGCCGGCATCGTGGTCGGCAACGGTGCGCGCATCGGCAACGACGTCGCGCTGCTCCAGCAGGTGACGCTTGGCTGTCTCGGCGCGTATGCCGGCACGGTTGCCAACGATGGCGACCCGACCTTGGAAGAAGGCGTGTATGTCGGGCCGGGCGCGAAAATTTTGGGGCGCATCACCATCGGCGCGTGGTCCATCATCGGCGCCAACGCGGTCGTGACGGAAAGTGTTCCGCCTTATTCCATCGTGGTCGGTTACAATAAAATCCTGCCGGGCAGCACCCGGGAACTGAAGCCCTGAACCATGCCCGGAATTTTTGGCATCATCAGCCGCCAGCCCGCCGCCACGAGCGAACGCATCGCCAAAACGATGCTCGCCTCGATGCGACACGAAAGCTTTTACACGGTCGGAACTTTTTCCGCGCCGGAGCTGGGGGTTTATGCGGGCTGGGTGGCGCATGAGAATTCTTTTGCGGCCAAACAAGTTTTTCAGAACGCGGCGCAGGACATCGCACTGATTTTTTCCGGCGAATGTTTTGCGGAAACGGCGGAGCGTAGCGGCGGTTGGATGATCCAGTCCTACAAACAGCATGGCGAAAAGTTTTTTGAAAAGCTGAACGGCCTCTTCAGCGGACTGCTGGTGGACAAACGCCGGAAAAAAGTTTTCCTCTTCAACGACCGTTACGGCATGGAGCGGATTTACTGGCACGAGACGGCGGATGCGTTTTATTTCGCCAGCGAAGCCAAGGCGCTGCTGCGTGTCCTGCCGGAACTGCGCGAGTTCGACCGCACAGGCGTGGCGCAATTTCTGGGCGTCGGCTGCGCGCTCGGTGGCCGCACGCTTTTCCGCGACATCCAGTTGTTGCCGGGCGGTTCGCGCTGGAGTTTTGAAAATGGGAACATCCGCCGCGAAAATTATTTTTCGCCGTCAACGTGGGAAGCGCTGCCGAAACTTTCCGCCGCCGACTACGAGGAGCAGTTTCGCGCAACGTTTCAGAAAATCATTCCGCGTTATTTCCAAACGGATTTCAAACTGGGCATCGCGCTCACCGGCGGGCTGGACACGCGGATGCTCATGGCTTGCCATCCGCACGACGCGGCGCGGGAAACGAGCTATACGTTCACCGGGCCAGATGGCCGGACGCTTGATGATCGCATCGCGGCGCGCGTCGCTGCGGCGTGCGGATTGGAACATCAACTTTTGCGGCTGGGTTCAGATTTCTTTTCCAGATTCGCCGCGCAGGCGGACAAGACGGTGTTCATCACCGACGGCTGCTCGGGAATTCTGGGCGCGCACGAAATTTATTTTCACAAGCTGGCGCGACCGCTGGCGGCGATGCGGCTCACGGGTAATTACGGCAGCGAAATTTTACGCGCCATCTCCACTTTCAAGCGGCTCGGACTCGCCTCGCAGATTTTTAATCCGCAATTTTTCCCGTCGGTCAACGCTGCCGTCGCGCAACTGACGGAACAACGAAAACATCCCGACACGTTCGCTGCGTTTGCGGAAGTGCCGCTGAATCTTTTTGGCAACCTTGCTGCCGGGCGTTCGCAGATCAGTTTCCGCACGCCGTATCTCGACAACGAAATTGTGGCGCTCGGTTATCAATGTCCGGTGGAACTGAAAAAATCCTCGCTGCCGACGATGCGGCTGGTGAAAGCGTGCAGCCCGGCGCTGGACAAAATTCCGACGGACCGCGGATTCATCAGCGACCGCAAAGACCCGGAAATTTTTCTGCGCCGCGTGTTTGCCGAGGTAACGTTCAAAATGGATTATTGCAGCAACGCCGGTCTGCCGCGCAAGCTGGGCGTGCTGGATCCGGTGTTCAAACCCATCGTCAGGGCGATGGGCGTGGCCGGGCTGCACAAGTTTTTGAAATACAGCACCTGGTTTCGCGGCGCACTCGCGCCGTTTGTTGCTGAAAAAATTTCCGCCGCGCAGAAGAATGGGAGCGGATTTTGGAACGCCGCCGCGTTGGGCGAAGTCAGCCGGGCGCATCTGGTGGGCAGGAAAGATTTCCCATCGGAGATCAACGCCGCGCTGACGCTGGAAGCGGTGGAACGGCTTTTGTTCCGCGAACTGCCGCGCGGACTGGAAAATTAAAAATCAAACATGAACACGCTGATCCTCAAACTTGGCGCCACGGGCGACGTCGTCCGCACCACGCCGCTGCTGAAACAACTGCCCGGAGAAATCTCGTGGGTGACGGCCGCCAAGAATGTTTCGCTGCTCGCGGGGCTGACGAAGACGCTCCGCGTTGTTTCGTGGGAAGACCGCGCGAAGTTTTGTGACCGCGAATACGATCTGGTCATCAATCTGGAAGACACGTTGGATGTCGCGCAGTTTTTGCCGTCGGTGAAGTTCAAAAAGCTTTTTGGCGCTTACACGGATGCAAGTGGCGCGCTGGTTTATTCCGACGACGCGCGCGGCTGGTTTGACATGAGCCTCATCAGCCGTTTCGGCAAGGTGGCGGCGGATAAGTTGAAGCTGGAAAATCATCGCACTTATCAGGATTTGGTTTTCGAGGGACTTGGTCTGAAGTTCAAGGGCGAAAAATATCTGCTGCCGGAGCCGGTCAAAACGGATTTGACGGGCGATGTGGCGATCGCGCCGAAAGCCGGTCATGTCTGGCCGATGAAAAATTGGGCCTACTATGCTGACTTGAAAACGGCGCTGGAGAAAAAAGGCCTCGTCGTGAATGTGCTGCCGGAACGCGCGACGTTGCTCGAACATCTCGGCGACGTGAAGAATCATCGCTGCCTCGTGAGCGGCGACAGCCTGCCGATGCACCTGGCGCTGGCGGTCGGCACGCGCTGCGTATCGCTGTTCACCTGCACGAGCCCGTGGGAAATTTATGATTACGGTTTGATGAAGAAAGTCACGTCGCCGTTGCTGGCAGAATTTTTCTTCAAGCGCGGCATGGACGAGCGCGCCATCAAGGCGATCACCTTGGATGAAGTTTTGAACGCCACGTTGGAACAGTTGCGATGAGCAAG
>JAYVQV010000488.1:0-4434 GCA_043776855.1 Limisphaerales bacterium
GCAGATTTACCACAACAATTGGGATACGCACTCGAACGTCAGCGGTCGTCTACCGTTTCAGTGCAAGGATGTGGATCAGGCGTGCTACGGACTCATCCAAGATTTGAAAGCGCGCGGATTGCTCGATACAACGCTCGTGGTATGGGGCGGCGAATTTGGCCGCACGATTTATTCGCAGGGTCAGCTCACGAAAGATAATTATGGCCGCGACCATCATCCGCGCTGTTACACAATGTGGATGGCGGGCGGCGGCGCGAAGCCCGGCCTGATTCACGGCGAGACGGACGATTTTTCCTACAACATCGTGAAAGACGCTGTCCACGTTCACGATTTCCACGCGACCGCGTTGAAAATGCTCGGCTTCGACCACTTGAAATTTTCTTACCGTTATCAGGGTCTGGATCAGCGCCTGACCGGCGTGGTGCCGGCGAAGGTGGTGGACGCGCTCATTGCTTGAAATGAAACCTTCACCCGTTCAAAAATTTCTCGGCGCCATTCCCAACCGGCTGCAACTTGCGGGCGGCTGGATTGACCAGCCGTTCATTTCGCGCCACAACCCCAAGCCGCCCGGCTCGATGGTCGTGGTGCAGATCGAACCGGATTTTCGTCCGATGGATCGCAGCGGCATCGCCAGCGGCACGCGGGCGGTGGCGATGAAATTGTGGAAGGGAAAACTGCCGAAGCGTCCGCCCGAAGAATTGGTGCGCGAACTTTACGACGCGGAAAATCGCGGTAAAAAAAATCCGAGCGGTTCACAGGACATGATTGGCCTCGTGTATCCCGGCGTGAACCGGCTGGATTATGATTTCAAGATTCACGGCGGCGTGTTCACGTCGCACATCGAGTCGTGCAATTCGCCGCGCGTGGCGAAGTGGTTGAGCAATGTGCTCCATCTGATTCCCGTCGAGCCGCGCCCCGACGGCTACTCGCCGCTGGGCGTGAAAAATCTTTCGCCGAAGTGGGTCGCGAAGCTGGGCGAGTCGGGAAAAAATTGCTACGATGCCATCGTGCAGATGGACGTGAAGGCGCTCGGTGCGTCGCTGAATCTGACCATGCAGTGCTGGGAGACGTTGCTGCCGCACGTCGTCCGTCATCCCAAATTGCGCGTGGAGTTGCTGCCGATTTTGCGCGCGTATCAAAACGAATTTCCCGGCGCGATGTATTCGGGCTGCGGCGGCGGGTATCTGATTGTGGCGTCGGAAAAAAAAGTCCCCGGCGCGTTTCAGGTGAACGTGCGGACGAAAAATTGATTCAAGGATTGTTATGATGAAATTTTTCCGCGAGATTTTGGAGTGCGCCAGTCCTCTGGCGCTTTGGGCGGCTCTCGTTTGGCGGTGGAAAAGCGGCAGAGGGCTGCCGCAGTCCAAGACGCTGGCGCGAGGATGATTATTCCATCTGTGTTTATCTGTGTTAATCCGTGGTTAAAAAAATTATGAAACTAAATCCAATTAAACTTGCCGTCGCGTTTATTGCCGCGTGTGCAGCACCCGCGTTCGCGCAAACCAATTCACTTCAACTCCCGCCCATCGCCGCCGGGCCGTTTCAGGCGGACTGGAGTTCGCTCACCAATTACCAGACGCCCGAATGGTTTCGCGACGCGAAGTTCGGCATCTGGGCGCATTGGGGGCCGCAGTGCCAGCCGGAACATGGCGACTGGTATGCGCGCAATATGTATATGCCGGGAAATAATGATTTCAAATTGCACCGCGCCGAATACGGGCATCAGTCCACGAACGGTTTCAAGGACGTGATCCACGCGTGGAAGGCGGAAAATTTTAATCCCGACAAGCTGCTGAAATTTTACAAGGACAACGGCGCGAGAACTTTCATGGCGCTGGCGAACCATCACGACAACTTGGACAACTACAATTCCAAATACCAAGAGTGGAATTCCGTCAACGTCGGGCCGCACAAGGATTTGATCGGCGGCTGGGCGGCGGCGGCGCGGAAAAATGGACTGCGCTTCGGCGTGAGCGTTCACGCCTCGCGCGCGTGGACGTGGTATGAGCCGGCGCAGGGCGCGGACAAGGACGGCCCGCTGGCTGGCGTGCCTTACGACGGCAAGCTCACGAAGGCCGACGGCAAAGGATTGTGGTGGGACGGCCTCGATCCGCAGGAACTTTACGCGCAAAACCACACGCCCGGCACCAAGCTGGACTGGTCGTGGAATCCCGCCAAGGGCAGCAGCATTCCTGACGCGGCCTACATGGAAAAATTTTTCAAGCGCACGCAACAACTCTGGGACGATTATCATCCTGACCAGATTTATTTTGACGACACGGTGCTGCCATTCGTCGGCATCACGGATGAAATCGGCTTGAATCTCGGCGCGCATTTTTACAATTCGCATCTCGACAAAAACGGCCGCACCGAGGCGGTGATGAATGGGAAAATTTTGAACCCGATGCAGCGCACGGCGATGGTCTATGACATTGAGCGCGGTAAGGCGTCGGGCATTTTGCCGCAGCCGTGGCAGACGGATACTTGCATCGGCTCGTGGCATTACGACCAGAACATTTTCAAAAATCACAAATACAAATCCGGCGCGTCGGTCGTTCGGATGTTGTGCGACATCGTGAGCAAGAACGGCAACCTGATGTTGAGCGTGCCGCTGCAACGCGATGGCCAGCCGGACGCGGACGAGATCAAGGTGGTCAGCGAAATCGGCGCGTGGTTGCGCGTCAACGGCGACGCGATTTACGCGACGCGTCCGTGGAAAATTTATGGCGAAGGGCCGTCCACCGTCGCGGCGGAGAAAGGCCAGTTCGACGGCCAGCGTGACGTGAGTTCCAAGCCGTTCACGAGCGAAGACATTCGTTTCACGCAGTCGAAGGATGGGAAAATTCTTTACGCCATCGTTTTGGAAATTCCGAAGGACGGCAAGGTGACGGTGAAATCGCTTGAGAGTGGCTCGGTGAATTGGCCGGATAAAATTAGCAGCGTGAAACTGGTCGGCAACGGCGGCTGGTTCGGCGGCAAATTGAAATTCACGCGGGATGAAAGCGGTCTGCACGTCACGCTGCCGGAGAAATTTTCCGGCAAGACGGCGCTGGCGCTGAAGATTCGCTAACGCAAATTGCGGCCTTCGGGTTGAACGACGGACTGGTAGGCGCGGCAGCGTCTTGGACTGCGCCAGCCCTCTGGCGCTTTGGACATCGCCAGTCTGCGAATGAAAAGCGGTCCCGATGTATCGGGACCGCAGTCCAAAACCTCGCGGAGATTCGCGGCCTGCCCGGACACCCGGGCAACTGTTTGAGCCAATATGTCAGCAACAAAACAAGTCATCGTCAGCGGCGGGTTTGACGACCTCAAGTCGCGCGACCTGCGGCTTTTGGAGGAGGCGTCCAAGCTGGGCGAACTCACCGTGCTGCTCTGGCCGGATTCGGTTCTGGAAAAGTTGAACGGCCAGGCTCCGAAGTTTCCGCTGGCCGAGCGGAATTATTTTCTCAACGCCGTCCGCTACGTCAGCAAGGTGGTTGCGGCGGATGCTGCGTTGGATTTTAATTCGTTGCCGCAAAATCTGCGGGCGGATAGCTGGGCTGATGTGGAAGCTGCCGCCAATCCGGCGCGTGAAAAATTTTGTCGCGAGCACAAAATTTCTTACCGCATTTTCACGGCGGATGAACTGAAAGGTTTTCCCGAACCGCCGCCGATGCCGTCCGCGACCGGCAAAAAGAAAGTCATCGCCACCGGCTGCTACGACTGGTTTCACTCCGGCCATGTGCGGTTCACCGAGGAGGCGTCGGCTTACGGCGACCTTTACGTCTGCCTCGGCAACGACGCGAACGTGCGGTTGCTCAAGGGCGAAGGACATCCCTTGCTCTCGGAGGAGGAGCGGCGTTACGTCCTTGGCTCAATTAAATTTGTGAAGCAGGCATTGGTCACGACCGGCTCCGGCTGGGTGGACGCCGACCCGGAGATAAAAAGATTGAAGCCGGACATTTATGTGGTGAACGAAGACGGCGACAAGGGCGGCAAGCGCGAGTATTGCGCGGCGCTGGGCATCGAATACCTCGTGCTCAAGCGCACGCCCGCGCCGGGATTGCCCAAGCGGAGTAGCACGGATTTGCGGGGGTTTTAGGCATTTTCTTCGGTTGTCGGCCAAGGGTCTTAAAACCGGGCTGACAGCAGTTGAAAAGAATAGTTTTTTTCCTTGAATCCCAAGCGTGGTTGGGCGAACTTCATCGCGAACTGGAAAAGTTTGGAACCTATTTACCGCTCAATCATCAGAAGGATAATGAAAACATCGAAGCTCATTTGTATCGCCATCGCTTTGCTGTTTGTCGGCATCGCCCGGTCGCAGACGAATTATACTTTCAGTTCCGGCACGTTGAATACCGTCATCCCTGACGCCAATCCGGTGGGCATCTCCTCTTCCACCACCGTTTCGATTGGCTTCGGCTACATCACCAACGTTTCGGTCAATCTCAACAT
>JAYVQV010000489.1:0-4412 GCA_043776855.1 Limisphaerales bacterium
AAACGCGGACGGCACATGCTTCACCGCATCGAGGCGAAAGCCGTCGCACTTCGTCTGATCCAGCGTGTAGAGCGCGGCGCGAATCGTGTAGGCGTTCACATCTTCGGAAACTGGCGTGCCATTCGTGCCGTTGAACGGTCGCCACGGACTGCCATCAATCACCGGCTTCGTCGCGTCCATGTAAAATTGATTTTGACCGGGATGACGGATGAAACTCGGTTTTGGCGTCTTGCTTTTGTATGAAGCGCCGAAATTTTCATTGGTGTTCCCCGGCTCCGTCGCGAGGTCAATCAAACCGCCGAGCGATTGATACTGCACGTCGAACTGGTTGTTCCAATCCTGCACGCTCGGCCAGTTCACGAAAAAATTTCCCGAAGTCTGCAAATGAAAATCTCTCGGCAGGAGGCCGGGATAAAAATTCGTCGGCGTGCTGCTGTTGTAACCCGGCACCGTGAACGCGCGATGGTTCATGATGTTGTCGAAATAAACGCGGATGCCAAAGCGATGCGCCACGCGGACCATTTCCTGCAACTCCGCTTTCGTGCCCCAATGCGTCGCCGTCGTGCCGGACTGGTTGAGATCGCCGAGATCGAACGGGTCGAACAGATCGTAGCCGATGGAAAACACGCTGCTGCCCTTCGCCGGTGGCGGCAGCCAGAGCGCGTCGTAACCCGCCTCGGCGATCTCCGGCATCTTCTTCGTCACGTCCGTCCAGCTCAAGTTGAACAACTGCAACATCGCTTCACTGCGGACTTGCGACGCACCGCTGACCGCCAGCAGGAAAATAAAAACGGCGCGCAGCCCGCCGACGGAGAAGGACGAAAAGATTTGTTTCACAACTTGAGATGATCGGTCGGTTAAAAATCCAGCCTTGGCGGGCGGATGTCAAACGACAAGGCGCGCGAGCCGGGCTGGATATGTGCAAACGATACGCTCGAAAGGTGAAAGCAGCCATCGCATCTATGTGCGGTGAAACCGGTGAAAGCCCTCCGCGACGGAGCGCGGGTCTGTGACCCGCAGCGGCTACGCCAGCCAGAATGGTTTGGTAAAAAAGGTGGCGTCAAAAAATTCGGGCGCGCTGCGGCTCACAGAGCCGCGTTCCGTCACGGCTTGAAGTGCAACCCGGCCTCGACGCAGCGGGCGCAAATGGTCGGATGCGCGGCGTTCTGACCGATGTCCATTTCCCAATGCCAGCCGTCGGCGTAATTTATTTTGACGCCAGCCGGTCATCAGCCTAAATTCAGCCTATGAAAGTTGCCAGCCTTCCCCGTTCTCGCAAACCGAAGACCAATTCGCAGTCGCAGTTGTTCACGTTGAGCAATGCCAAGACCTATCTGGGACGCTTGATGGAGAAAGCCGGTCGCGGTGAGACGATTTACATCGTCAAAGGCCACCGGCGGTTTGTCTTGCAGCCCGTGCATGAAATCGAGCCGATTCCCATGCGTCCGGCGGGCTATTTCGCCCACGCCCACAGCAAGGCGGAGATTCAGGAAGAAAACCGCCTCGCCAAATCCTCGGTGATTCGCGCGCCCAAAGACCTCGAATAAAAACGGAGCGCTGATTTCCAAATCGGCGCGTTCAAAAAATTTGAACAACGAGCCGAATCGGCGTTCGGCGCTCCAGTTTGCCGCGACCTTAAATTATGAAACAATGGGACATTTTCATGTTTCCGTTCAGCAAGGAACGACGCCATCCCGCCGTCATCATTTCCAACGACGAAACCTGCCAGAATCCCGACATCGAAGAAGTCAACGCGCTGCTTTGCACGTCCGCCAAAGTGAACCGCGAACCGAAAACCACCGAGGAAATTTTGGACGCAGCCGACGGACTGGATTGGAAAACGATGGTGCGCTGCGACAAAATCCATCTGCTGCCCAAGTCCCGCTTCGCCGACCAAAAAGGAAATGTCACCGCCGACCGCCGCCATTTGATTGCGCGAAAAATTGTGGAAGTGCTGCGGCTACCGATTCACCGGCGATAGCATTTTTATCCGCAGATGACGCAGATTTGCGCCTTTTTTTGGAACGCAAAGCGCCGTAGGCGCAGCATATTTGTAGTTTTGTGTTTTAGAAATCACAAGCTCCGTAGGAGCGACATCGTCTGGCGAATAGATGGAATATGTCGCTCCTGACGGAGCTTGAAAATGTTTTGGGATGCGATTTCTACAAAGATTCCGCCCCTGACGGGGCTGGTTGAACGGCTCGTTGCACTGTCTCACGCAACAGCAACCGGGGTGGTTTTTTCTCGACAATATTTTTGGCAGGCGCAAATTAAAATTCGTGAAATGAAAACAAAACTCGTTTTGATTGCCGCCATATTCGCCACGCTGATTTCATCCGCACAGACGAATGAACCCGTTGTCCAAGTTAAATTTTATTCCGACCCAAACGCCACCAACCAAATTACGTTTCTTGAAAAAGGCCATGTTCAGTCAATTAGGGGAGTGGTGGATGGAACTTTTCCACAATCAAGAAGGGTTTTGGTGTCAACGATGCTTCCATCTGTTAATGAGTATGGATTTCAAGTTTTTGATGCGGGGGGATCCCTGAAATGGGAAGAAACCGGCAATCAAATCATCCTCGCGAACTATCCGGCGCTGGAAATCCTGACGATTGGAAAAACAATAGATTTTGCCGCCAGAAAAATTGGGACGATTCGTGGATTGAAAAGCGACGGGACAGATTCGAGCAGGGTATTGGAACTTTGGGAATACTACACGCCGCCGCAGCCCACACCGGAACAAATCGCTGCTGCCAAGGCCGCGCAAGAAAAAGCCAAGGCAGACGCCAAAGCAAAAATTGCCGAGCGGAAAAAAGCTGGTGAATATGCTGCCTTAAAATTCAATCAAGATTCAGCCGCTAAAGGGGATTCTTTCGGCCTAATGAGAATGGGTGAGCGTTACCGTGATGGCGAAGGCGTGGAAAAAGACTTGGTTAAGGCGCGCAACTATTTTGAAAAGTCATTCGCAGCGGACACGAATAATTTTATAGCCAAGGAAGAACTTTCCAAATTACCCAACGAATAAATTTTCGATTTTTGCGCCCACGCGCGTTAGCGTCAAATTTTGAACTGTTTCACAGCCTCAACACAGCGACCGCAAATTGTCGGATGCTCTGCGCTTTGGCCGATGTCTGTTTCCCAATGCCAGCAGCGCTCGCATTTCTGGCCGTCGGCTTTGGCGACTTGAAATGTTGGAGAAGTCGAGTCTTGGTGGTTTATGAATTCCAAGCCAGACACATTCAGCAACTCACGGAGCGTATTTTTGTGCGGCTCGAATTGCGATGCGTCACGGGTTGTAATTTGAAGTTTCGCCTCAAGCGATTTGCCGATGAGTTTGCTTTGCCGTGCTTTTTCAAGTTCGGTCAATGCGGCAGCGCGGAACGCGAAGATCGAAAACCACGGCAACTTTTCTTCATCTGAAATTTTGAAGTTGCTCAATTTGAATTCACTTTCGTGGACTGAATTCACATTTTTCCCCGGCACAAATTCCCACGCTTCATCCGCCGTGTAGGCGAGAATCGGCGCGAGCATCTGGCATAGGCCGGTCACGAGGCGGTGCAGCGAGGTCTGCGTGGAACGGCGGCGATTTGAATTCGCCGCGTCGGTGTAGAGCCGGTCTTTGATGACGTCGTGGTAGATCGAGGACAATTCCACCGCGATAAACTGGCTGATCTTTTGATAGACGACGTGGAACTCGCTCTTGTCGTAAGCCGCGATGACTTCCGCTTCCATCTTGGAAAATTCACCGAGAATCCAGCGGTCGAGGCCGGTCAACTTGTCATCGGCCACGGAATGTTTGGCGAGATCAAAGTCGTAAAGATTGGAGAGTTGGTAGCGCAGCGCATTGCGGATGCCGCGATAGGTTTCGCCGACTTTGTTGATGCGTTCCTCGCTCACCACGATGTCGCTGCGAAAATCCTGTGACGCGACCCACAGCCGCACCACGTCCGCGCCATATTTTTTAACGTAGGCTTCGGCGGTCTGCGGTTTCTCGTAGCCGCCTTGCTTGCTCTTGGAAATTTTTTCGCGGTCGGCATCCACCATGAAGCCATGAGTCAAAACCGTTTTGTAAGGCGCAGCGCCGTTGCCCGCGAGCGAGAGCAGCAGCGACGATTGAAACCAGCCGCGATGCTGGTCGGAGCCTTCGAGATACATATCGGCCTGCCAATGGAGCGCGGACGGCTCGTCCGCGTGTTGCAATTTTTCGGATGAACTCGCGGACGAGCCGTCCGCGCTCCGATGCGAAAGCTCGCCGCGTCGCATCAAAACGGCGCGTGATGACGAACCGGAATCAATCCACACGTCGAGCGTGTCGCTGGATTTAGCAACGGCTTCCGCGCCGTTCCAATTTGCGGGCTTCACGAGCGACCACAGTTCAGCGGCAGATTTTTCAAACCAGATGTTCGAGCCGT
>JAYVQV010000490.1:0-4397 GCA_043776855.1 Limisphaerales bacterium
GAGGGTTTCTTGAGGGAGGCGTTAAACAAGACCGAGGCGCGGTCAGCGCTGCGGTCGTCCTCGGATTTGTCGCGGGTGAAGGTTACGCGTAAGTCGGGAACTGCTGGCCCACCAGAAATTTTCACCGTGGATACGGCGCAAGCGAGCAATAATCTCTGGCTGCAAGACGGCGACGTAATCGAGGTGCCGGAGAAATAACGGAGCGCCGATTTCCACATCGGCGTGGCGTCAGGCATCCTTGCCTGACGTAGAGGGCGGCATCCTGCCGCCCGGAAATGGGCAACGAAAGGAATGAGCGCTTGGAACCATTTTTACCGCCCGGTTGGCGTGAGGTTTTTTCCGCCGGGCTGGAAGCCCGGCTCTACGGCAGGCAGGGATGCCTGCCGCTACGACGACGGGCGATGTGATCGAGGTGCCGCACGCCGAGCACCTGCTCGGCTCGTTTCAAGGCAGCGGAATAAACGGCAAAGGAATGAGAACAAATTCTTGTCGCTCAACTTTGCGATTCGTTTTCAACGTCAAGGCATCAAGCCGCAAGAAATATTTCCCGCCGGTTCTTTGCGCTCATTGCGGTCTCTGCGGTTAAAAAAGTTTTTGCTGAAACGCGCCGATTTGGAAATCGGCGCTCCAAGGCGGCGACGTGATCGAGGTGTCGCAGAAATAATTCTTTGGTGGAACCGGCTTCCAGCCGGTGGGTTCATGCCCACGAACTCACAGGCAAGATGCCTGTGCCACTTCGGATTTCGGGCTTAAATCACAATCGCCTCACGCCAAGGGCGCAAAAGCCGCAAAGTGATTTTTTATCGGCAGTTCCTTGGCGGACTTCGCGGCCTTGGCGTGAGGCGAGGGGTTTGTAACGTGCCGATTTGGAAATCGGCGCTCCGCTATTTCTGAAAAACGCTGACGCGGGCGGGGGGGAAATTTAACCAGACGATCTTGGAGGCGAGCAGATGGAAATCTTCGCCGCCTCGGCTGCGGTCTTTGCCGATCTGATAGCTGTATTGCACCCAGCGCCCGCGCGGTTCGAGGATGGCGCGGATTTTTTGCGCGAGGCTGTCGGCTTGTTCGTGGGAAAAATTCAGCAGGGGCAAACTGGAAATGACCGCGCCGACGGATTCGATGGGCGTGGGCAATTCCGCGAGGAGGGTGTCGAGTTCCCAGGCGTCGCCGTTAATGATGTGGGCGCGGGGAAAGCGTTTGCGGAGCAGCTTGGCGAGGTTGGGGTTGAACTCGATGGCGATGAGGCGGTCTTCGCGCAGGCCGCGTTTGAAGAGGGCGTCGGTGACGGCGCCGGTGCCGGGGCCGAGTTCGAGGACGTAGCTGTCGGAATTGTGCGGGAGCCAGCGCGCCATGGCGGCACCGAGCTGCCGGGAACTGGGGGTGACGGAGCCGGTTCCCTGCGGGTTGGCAAGCCACTCGCGGAGCAAAACCGTGGAGTCACTCAATGCTGCGATGATTTTTCGTGCCATGCCGGTTCGGAATCTGACGGCAGTCTAGTCGAGACGTTCAATCTGACAATAGGCAATTTGAGCCTGAATTCTGAAATGACTAACCGCAAAGAACGCAAAGAACGCAAAGACTGGGATGCGTTTGGGTAAAAAATTGCCCGGACAATTTCTGGCACTGGCGTTGCCACCCCGAATGTCCGCCTTTGTGTTCTCTGCGTTCTTTGCGGTTAAGCCGGAACGATGCAGTTAAAAACAATCCGATAAACGCGGAGGCGCAGAGAACGCAGAGGGTCGCAGAGAAATCTGCTGAATGAATTTAGGCATCAAATAATGGCCAGGTTTTATTTCTGAAAACCTCTGCGGCTCTCTGCGTTCTCTGCGCCTCTGCGTTTGTCCGGCTTTTTCCGACGGCATGGTTCCGGCTAAGAACGGTTTTCGGGTTTAGCTGGGATGATGGGGTTCAAAAACAATCTGGATTTTTTTCCGGTTCACGCGGTCGCCAGATTTTCTTCCAAGACTTTTGAGTGCGCGGGATTTTCTTTTTCTTCACCGGCGGGCTGGGTGTCGGCGAGAACTTTGATCGGCTCGTAAAACGTATTTCGTTGCACCGGCGTGCGGCCGGCTTCGCGGATGGCTTTGATCATGTCGGTCTCGGTCTGCAATTGCGGCGAGGTCGCGCCGGCCATGTGGAAAATCTTTTCCTCGATGATGGTGCCGTGGATGTCGTCCGCGCCGTAGCTCAACGCGACTTGCGCGAGCTTCAGGCCGAGGCCAATCCAGTAGGCGGTGATGTGCGGGAAGTTGTCGAGGTAGATGCGGCTCACGGCAATCGTGCGGAGCGAATCGTAGCCAGTCGGCGGGGTCTTGACGGGGATGTCGTTGTTCTCCGGCTGATACGCGAGCGGAATCAGCGCGGTGAAGCCGTGCGTCTCGTCCTGCAACGCGCGCAACTGCCGCAGATGATCCACGCGGTCGGCGAGCGTTTCGACGTGGCCGTAAAGCATCGTGCAGGTGCTGCGCTGGCCGAGCTTGTGCCAGGTGCGATGAACGTCGAGGTATTCGGCGGCGGATTCCTTGCCCTTGGCGATGGTGCGGCGGACGTCCGGCGCAAAAATTTCCGCGCCGCCACCTGTAAGTGCGGCGAGGCCGGCATCTTTCAATTCAATCAACGTCTGCTCCACGGTTCGCTTGCCCAGCCACGCGAGGTGCAAAATTTCAATCGCGGTAAAACATTTCAGATGCAGTTTCGGCGTAGCCGCCGACGTGAGGAGGCTCTGACTCATTTCCAATTTTTCAGGATGAGCCTCCTCACGTCGGCGGCTACCCGTATTGAGCGCGCTCAATGCCTTCAGCATATCCGTGTAATAACTGAACGGCAGCGAGGGATGCAGCCCGCCGACGATGTGCAATTCCGTGATGCCCAGCTTCAGCGCCTCGCGCGCTTTCTCCACGATTTCCTCGACGGAATACTGGAAGCCATCTGCGTCGCGTTTCTTTTTGGCGAACGAGCAGAACTGGCAGGAGAGGATGCAGTAGTTCGAGTAGTTGATGTAGCGGTTGATGATGAAGCTGGCGCGCAGGCCATTCTTACGCTGGTTGACGAAGTCGGCGATGGCGCCGAGAGCGTTCAAGTCTTTCGTCTCAAACAGCCGCAACGCATCGGCGTCGGAAATGCGTTCGCCGGCGACGACCTTGTCGTAGAGGTCGCGGAGTTCGCTGCGTTGGATGAAAAAATTCACGCGCTAAAATTATCAGAAACGGAACGATTGGCAAATTGGAGTTCCTCCCCAAAGCCGCAGTTGAACTTGCCCGATCGGTCAGCTATTCTCTTTCAACTATGACGTTGACGGAAAAAATTCTCGCGCGCGCGGCAGGCAAGGCCAAAGTCCAGGCCGGCGACAATATCTGGGTGAATGCCGACGTGCTGATGACGCACGATGTCTGCGGGCCGGGCACCATCGGTGTGTTCAAACGTGAGTTCGGCAACACCGCGAAGGTCTGGAACAAGGACCGCATCGTCATCATCCCCGACCATTACATTTTCACCGCCGATTCCAAGTCCAACCGCAACGTGGACATCCTCCGCGATTTCTCGCGCGAGCAGGGCATCGAGTATTTTTACGACGTGATTGATGACGCGAACGGCCATTGGGTCTTCGACGCCGGCAAGGGCAACATGAAGCGTCAATACGGTTCGCGCTACGCGGGCGTCTGCCACACGGCACTGCCAGCCAAGGGTCACACGCGTCCCGGCGAAATTCTTTTTGGCACGGACTCGCACACCTGCATGGCGGGCGCGTTCAACCAGTTCGCGACGGGAATCGGCAATACGGACGCGGGTTTCGTCATGGGCACGGGCAAGCTGCTCATCAAAGTTCCCGACACGATGCACTTCCGGCTCGAAGGAAAACTTCAGCCCGGCGTCATGGCGAAGGACATCATTTTGCATTGCATCGGCGAGATCGGTTTCGACGGCGCGACGTATCGTGCGATGCAGTTCGACGGCGAAGGTGCGTTGAATCTCTCGATTGATGATCGCATGACCATCGCCAACATGGCCATCGAAGCGGGCGGCAAGAATGCGATGTTTGAATTTGATTCGCGCACGGCAGAATACGTTGACGCCCGCGTGAAATTGAACGGCACGAAATCCACTTACGAACCCGTTGCCCGCGACCAGGACGAAAAATTTGTTTACGAACTCGTCGTAGATTTGAGCAAGCTCGAACCGACCGTCGCGTGTCATCCTGATCCGGGCCAGCGCAAGAAGGCGAAGGAGATGGATCAAAAACTGGATCGCGCCTACGTCGGCAGTTGCACCGGCGGCAAGACGAGCGACTTCGTGGAAGTCGCGCGCGTGCTGCGCGGGAAGAAAGTCGTCATTGATACCTTCGGTGTGCCCGCGACGCCGGACATCGTTCGCGATTTGCAATCTACTTACTGGGGCAA